>JAFCFP010000037.1 GCA_017608575.1 Candidatus Iainarchaeum sp.
CCTATTCAAATGCCCAAAATGCAAAAAAACCACGCCTTTTCCATACTGCAATAATTGTAAAACACGAACAATTAAAATAAACATCTGCGAAAACTGCAGTCTTGAAACAACTGAAGAAAAATGCCCAAAATGCAACACAACAACAAGGGGCTACACTAAAAGAAAGGAAAGAATTGAAACAATAATAAACAATGCTGCAAAAAACCTTGGCATTTCTGTTCCAGAGCTAGTGAAAGGCGTAAGAGGAATGATAAACGCGGAAAAAATAACAGAACCAATTGAAAAAGGGCTCTTGAGGGCAAAATATAACGTGCACTTGTTCAGGGATGGCACAATACGCTACGAACTAATAAACAATCCATTAACCCACTTTAAGCCAGCTGAAATTGGAACAAGCATTGAAAAACTCAGAGAACTCGGTTACACCAAAGACATTGAAGGAAAAGAACTCAAAAGCGAAGAACAAATACTTGAACTAAAACCACAGGACATAATAATTCACGATGATGCCGGTGAGTTCTTTCTCAAAGTAAGCCATTTTATTGACGAAGAACTGGAAAGATTCTACGGATTAAAAGCACACTATAATGCTTCAAGAAAAGAAGACTTGATTGGGGAATTAGTACTTGGATTGGCACCGCACACCTCTGCAGCAATAGTTGGAAGAATTATTGGCTATTGCAGTGGCAGGGGTTGTTTTGCTCACCCGTTTTTCCATCAAACAAAAAGAAGAAACTGTGATGGCGACCAAGATTCATTAATGTTGTTGCTTGACGGCCTTCTTAATTTTTCACAGCATTACCTGCCTTCTTCTCGCGGAGGAAGAATGGATGCACCGCTCGTATTCACTGTCGTGCTAAGACCAACGGAAATAGACGATGAAGTTTATTCCATGGAGGTTTGCACTGAATATCCATTGGAATTATACGAAAAAGCATTGGAGTTTTCTTCCCCTGAGGAAGTTGAAGGAATTGAAATAGTTGAAAACCGACTTGGAGGCAAAGGACAATACTCTGGATTTGGTTTTACGCACAACACAACGTCTTTTTGCGATGGACCATTATTTTCACGCTATGTTCAATTGCATTCAATGGAGGACAAAATCGGAAGACAGGCAAAACTTCAAAGCAAAATAATGGCTGTTGACACAAAGGATTCCATTGAAAGAGTAATGGTGAGCCACTTTATGCCGGACATAATTGGAAATGCGCGAGCATTCAGCAGGCAAAAGTTTCGCTGCACTACTTGCAATGCAAAATACAGGCGCCTGCCTCTTAATGGTAAGTGCGATAAATGCGGCAATTCAACACTAATTCTTACAATTGCACAAGGCTCTGTAAGAAAATACTTGGAAATAGCCAAAAACATTACAAAGGAATACAATCTCAGTGATTATTTGAAGCAAAGAATTGACTTAATTGAAGAAGAAATTGACTCAATCTTTGGAAACGACAAAGCAAAACAGAAATCACTTGGAGAATTTGCCTAAAATCACAAAACGCGCAGTATAAGGAAAAAAAGCAACACTAAAAGCAAAAACATGAGGAGATACTGAAAAAAGCGTTTGTAGAGCAGTGAAAACCACAATAATTTGAATGCTTTTTTTAATTGAATCCTTTTAAGAAGCATTAAAGCAGCTATCAAAAGTTCCTTGGAATAAGAAAGCCAATTCTTTGGCTCTTTCAGTTCGGTGATTGTTTCCTTTGCAAGTTCCGCGGCCGGCTGCTCTCTTACAGGAATACTGCCCTTGGTTATATTCCCATCCAATGCATCAATTTCAATCTCTTTCTTTTGTTGCCCAAAAGAAACAACCAAAACCCAGAATGGAAAATAAAAAGGCTTTGTGCTTGAAATGATTATTTTTTCAAGTGGAATGCTTTTTTCCTTTGAAATGGCAATTGATGCAATTTTTGCAATCTGTTTTGTTGCAAGCAATGATCGCGCCACTTTAAACTCAATCCCTTCTTCCATTTCACTTAAAAGTTCCAGTGCAGGCTGCTCAGCAAAAAGCTTTGATTTTTGCCAGTCAATTTCTCTTAAAAAAGGATTGAACACCAACCTTTCAAATGAATGCCTTGACACAATTTCTTTTCCGTTTCTGTTTTCAGTGTCAAACAAATCAAAATCAATCAAATAGAATGCCTTCAACAAGAGAGTGGTTTTTTCTATTTTTCCATCAAACCATTTTTTTGCAGTGAGTTCATTCCTAATAGATTGCTCTGCTTCTTCTTTTGTTATTTTGAAAGGAATCAGTTGAGCAGACAGTTTTGACATGGGAAACACTAAAAGAGAGAGCAAAAGAAAGAAAGCACTACTTTGCTTCCTTTCTTTTAACAATTTTTACTTTACTTGGAGTAATTAGCACTCTGTCATGTGAAATCCTCGCAATGTCTCCATCGATCTGGGTTATTGCATCCTTTATTTCAGTTACAAGCTCTTTGAGTTTCATTGCATTTCTTCTTGAAAGGCCTTCAATGTTAAGGAGCACTATGTTTCCCTGCTTTGCCTCTTCAATCACTGTGGCAACATCTTCCTTGCTTGCCAACACCAGGGGCTTGACAAAGGCATCAGCATCCTCATACATTGTTTCTTCTTCCACATCCAGATTGTTGAGAAACTCCTCTATGTCAATTCCTTCCTCCTTTTTGAAGACCTTATTCAAAAAAGCCAATCAACATCACCCCTTAAAAAACAATTCCAAATTAATTGAACTCAAACATTCTTTTAATATTAACGCCGCCACTTCAACAGAATTTGAATTTCAAACTGTTTAGCATTTTAACCTTAATGGTGGAAATAGATTTGGGGGAGAAAATGAAGGAAAACCTGTTCAAGTCAGTGGAAAAAACAAGCAAAATCTTCAAGAACAGGGACATAATTACACCCCATTACACCCCAGAAAAACTGCCCTTCAGGGAAAAACAAATAAAGGAGATAATAACAACGCTAAGCGTTGCCTTGAAAGGAAGCAAGCCAAATAACCTGTTTTTGTACGGAAAAACCGGTACTGGAAAAACAGCAACAACCAAGTTAGTGCTCAGTGACCTTAAAGAATTCGCCAAAAAGGAAAAAAAACCAGTAATGGCTATTTATATGAATTGCCGAAACTACAACAGCAAATATAAAGTGCTTGCAAAAATAGTTCAAAAATTTTACCCAGACAAGGACTTCATTGGTTACAGCGGCTCGTTCATTTACGAAAAAATGACCGACTTCTGTGAAAAAAACAAAATACAAACAATTGTGGGACTTGACGAAATAGACAAGGTAAAAGATGTGGATGAACTGGTTTATGCACTCACAAGGGCAAACGATGAACTCAAAAAAGGCGGAATAAGCATTATTGGCATAAGCAACCAGTTAACCTTCAAAGACCGCCTTGATCCAAGAACCAAAAGCTCTTTGTGTGGAAAAGAATTAGTGTTTCCACCATACAATGCAAAAGAGTTAACGGAAATACTAAGAGAACGCGTAGAAAAAGCATTTCAAAAAGATGCTGTAATGGAGTCAGCAATAAACCTTGCAGCCGCCTTTGCAGCACGAGAATCAGGAGACGCCAGAACAGCTGTAATGTTATTGCTGCGAGCAGGCGAACTCGCTGAAAAAAAGGGAATGGAAAAGGTCACAGACCAAGAAGTAAAAGATGCAAAAAAATCCGTCGAACAGGAAATAACAATGGAAATGATTAATACGCTGCCAAGTCAACAAAAACTGGTGCTTTATGCAATAAGCATTCTAACAGCACAAAAGAAAGGAGTGAAAAAACTCGGAAAAAGCGAAGAAAAAGGGGTTCTTTTTTCCGGAGAAGTGTTTGATGAATACAAAAAGATTGCTCTTTCAATAAAAGAAAACCCTGTTAGTGCCAGATGGTTTAGGCAATACTTGGATGAACTGGAAATGTATGGGCTTATTTTCTCTACGCCAAGTGGAAAAGGAGTCAGGGGGAATACGCGGCTTATAAAACTTGGGCTTGAAGCAGCAACAATAAAAAGAATACTTGAAAACGATTTGGGGCTTGATATAAGCCTAACAGTGCATTAAAGAATTGAATGTTCCTTTTCCCCATTCTGCATCAGTTGCCTTTCTTGCATTTGATTCACTGAAAAGCTTTGGTTCGTTCCAGAAAAAAGTAGAACCATCCTCAGTAACACAAATCTTTTTTTCTTTCACAAGGTTTAATAAGTCTTCAATTGACCCAACAGAATATTGTGATTGCATTAGAGAAAGCATTTTGCCTGATTGACCATTTATTCCAATAAAAGAGCTATCATCACAAACTTTTTCTATTGAATAGTTGCCATGCTGCGGCACATACATAATGGTTTCAAGCAAAAGCTTTCCTGTTTTCTTTGAAGTATAAGTCCACCAAAAACCATATGTTTTGTCCAAATCACCTGACACACACGTATCGGACCTAAATACAGAAGCTGGACTATCAAAGTCAATTTCTTCAGCCAAAAACCCACCACAGGAAAGATTACTTGAGGTTCTCAAAGCAGTCCAGTTTGAAAAATAAGGCGTTCCATTTGGTGCTCGAATTAGGTTTCCACTGCCATCAAAAACCCTGTAAAAAGCTCCAAAGAACTGGCCATCACCTTTTTCAGCGTCAACTCCCAAAACAATATCAATTGGATCATTCTTAAAGCTGATGACAGAGTTTTCGCCCAAAACCATTACTTTGCCTCTGTCAGTCCAATTAAGCCTTTCAAACCCTGTTTCTTCAGAGTAATCAATTCTCTTGGAACCAGAGATGCGTGGAACTGAAATAAGCTTGTCACTTGAAACAAACAATGGCTTATTGGCAGAATTAATAATTCCATAGCCGGTCCTGTCAGCGTTTTTCTCTGCAACGCCAACATTTCCATTAAATGGCATTTTTAATAGTGGAGAATTGTAAGGCGATTCGAGTTGTAATTTGACTTTTATTTTGAGCCTTGGCTCCGTTCCATTAAAAAAACCCCTTGAAAGCCCTTCAGCATAGCCTTTTTCTTTATCAGGCTCAAATTGGAGGAACACACTGTAAATGCCGGGCTGTGAAGTGTCTCCAACAAATTCAATGGAGTCATTCGCTTTATATGTGCCATCTGCTTTCCTGTCAACGAAGTACCTGTTCCAGTTGCCTGTTTCATAAAACCAAGCAGGAGTATCAGAAAAGAATTGGAAAACATAGTAATCAACAAAGTCTTCCTTGAAATCATCACTAAATGAATCAGCCATCAAAAACACTTTAAAATTAGTTAGCCTTGAAGGAATTTGCTGATTATTTTCAACCAAGCGGCTGATTTCCTCAAGTTTTTTAAACAAAGAAATTGAAAACTGCGTTGCATCACAAAAGTGCTCTCCTGCAGGTGCATTTGGTTCTCCTGGTGAAACATGGTCACAGTCATACTTTTGAACATCACTCCAATTCCACGAAAGAATCATATAGGGAATTGCTCCTGGGCCTGTTTTCCCCTTCAAGCCATTGGCTTTGCATTCTTCAACCTCTGTTGGCTTTGGCGGGTAATTAACAAAGTCATCATCAGTTTGAGACACTGTTCTCAAATGCAAATAAAATGGTTTTGATTCAACTCTTTCATAAGTGCAGGGATTCATCATGTTCCCCAAACAGTCATTACGGAGTGAATAATTAATCCAAGCCTTTAATGTGTAATCAACTGGTGAAGACGACTTGGTTATTCCATTTAGAATAGCATCAATTTCAAGCTTTTTGCCGGGATAAATAATATACTGTTCGCTGGCAGCCCCTAAGTCAACATATCCATGCACATCAGTAACACAACTGCTTACCTCTTTTGCGGAACTACAAATGTTGGTAAAACTAGCCTCCCCAAATGGAACAAAAAAGGTTTTGTTTGATTTATTCAAAAAGGTTATTTTGAATGTCTGGCTTTCGGAAACCGAGCCAGCTGTTATTTCATCAAATGAAATTGTTGCTTCGCCTGGCTCCACTGTTATTTCAAAATAATCCTTTGTTGAATCTCCACCGGAACTACCCAAAACAGTTATTGTTTTGCTCAAATAACAGCTTTTATTGCCAGCATTGACCTCAATGTCACAGGAATAATTGCCTTTTGGCATTTTCTCAAAAGTGTGTGCAATATGCGCTTTCTCTGTTGCTTGCAGTACAGCGCCATTTTCATTATAGCACGTAAACCAAAGCGTTGTTTTGTTTATTTTGTCTGCTGGAATGCCTGAAACCGAGATTGTTGTATTGCCATTTGACTCTGTTTTGCTAATGGAAAGTTTTTTGCAGTCAATGTTGCCAGCATTTGCCAAAACAACCGCGCCCACAACTAAAATGACAAGCGCGCCTGCCACAACAATCCAAGGCAAAATGCCTTTTTCATTCAACATTCCAATACCCAAAAAATTTGCTGTTCCACTTTTTCAGCATTCCTCCATTGAGTCAAATGTTCCTTTTCCCCATTCTGCATCAGTTGCCTTTCTTGCATTTGATTCACTGAAAAGCTTTGGTTCGTTCCAGAAAAAAGTAGAACCATCCTCAGTAACACAAATGTTGCCGTTTATTGCTTGATCCACTACACCCTCAATTGATTCCAGTTTGTAAGACAGATTTTGGAGTGTTTTGGTGTTGAATGTTTCACCATCAATGGCAAAGAATGAGCCAGGACCACACACTCTTTCAAAGACAAATTTTGAATTGGGAACATACACAAAACCACTTAAAAGCATTTTTCCCGTCTTTTTCACTGGCTTGTCCCACCAAAAACCATATGCATTGGTTTTTCCCTCTAACACACAAGTGTCCACTACATAAGAGGATGCTTCATTGTCATAATCTATTTCTTCCTGCGAAAAACCACTGCATGCAAGATTCGGGGTTGTTCTAATTATGCGCCATTGCATGAATTGTGGAATTCTTTCATTTCTCACAGGAGTCTTCTGGCTATCAAGAATCCTGTAAAAACCACCAATGTCCTGGCCATAATTTTCAACTCCAAAGATTACATTAACAGGCATGCTCTCTGAAAAAATAAGGTTATCGCTTCCAAGCCTGAGAACAACGCCGCGCTTGCTCCAATTAAGCGCTTGGAATGTATTGCTTTTAACTGTCTGGAATTGGTGATCACCACTTATAAGTGGTGTTTCAATGAAGTCATTGCCTTTCTTTGCTATAATTATTGGATCACTTCCAGGCTTGCTTACAAAGCCATAGCCTTCCCTGTTTACATTGTTGCCTGTAGTGCCTATCCTTCCATTGAAATTCATTTTAAGCAAAGGCGAGTCAGGGAAATCACTCAATGCTTTTGAGAAAGAAACCGTTATTTTAACCCTTGGCTCTGTTCCATTAAAAAAGCCATTTGTTACAGGTTCACCGTCAAGGCTTTCAGTTAAAATAGCAACAGTGTACATGCCTGGCTCTCTGTAATTGTTCTCAAACTTGAAGTTAATTAAATCATTTGCCTTGCCATCCTTGTCAACGAAGTACCTGTTCCAGTTGCCTGTTTCATAAAACCAAGCAGGAGTGCTTCCAAAGAACTCGTTCACATAATAGTTCACAAAGTCTTCCTTGAAATCATCACTGAAATTGGTTCCTTTAAGGAATGACTTAAAATACATCATGTGGTCTGGAACCATTGAACTCCTGCCCTCTTCATAATAATTGTTTATTTCTTGGAGTTTCTTGAAAAGGGTTATTGCGAACTGGGTTTCATCACAAAAATATTCTCCGCCGTACTCTTCTTCTTTGCTTGTTCCTGAATGACAGCCTCTCTGGTCACAGTCAAACTTGTGAATATCATCCCAATTCCAAGTAAAAAGCATTCTTGGAACTGCTCCAGGGCCTGTGTAACCAGTCAATGAACCAACCTTGCATTCTTGTTTGTTTCTGTAAACCTCTGGATAGTACACTTCTTCATCTGTTTGAGAGAAAACCTTAACACTTAACAGCATTTGGGGAGATTTTACTTCCGTCCACTTGCAGGGGTTGTGAGCAGTACAGTTTGATCTCTGAGAATACTTCACCCAAGCCCTGAACCTATAATCCCTGCTTGTATCATGTTTTCCAATATGAGTCATAAGCAAGTCCATTACTAACGACTCGCCGTTTTCCACTTTATAGTACTTGCAAATAAAAGGCGTTTTTGGTTCCAGTATTACCTTTACACATTGACCCAAATTTCCTTGTGAACAGATGTTGTCAAATCCAATATAGTCATTGTGAATGTATTGAGTTTTTCCAGTGGCATTAGTGAAATAAACCCTGAAAGAAGCCATGCTAGGCTGTGTTTCTGGAACAAGCACGTTTTCCTGCAAATGAATGGTTTTTTCCTTTGGTTTAACTGTTACTTTAAAACCATTCACTTCAGTGCCCCCACAGTCCTCTGGGCAATTTCCAAAATGCTCACCTGAATCGCATTTTCCATTACCGCACACAAAAACACAATCCTGGGAGCAATTTTCTTTGTTTTCACCTGGGTCGCAGGAACCATTTCCGCAAAAACAATCATCAGCGCACTGATAGGAGCTCTCGCCTGCTTCACATTTTCCATTTCCACAAACAGCAACGTTTCCGGTAACATTCACAGTTGCTGTTCTTGTACAGGTTTTGTCACCTTTTTGAGCTGTTAACTGGCAAGTGAACTGGCCGTCAACTGGAATTGTAAAGAGTTGCACAAAATTGCCTTCTTCGTCTCTGGCTCCAGATGCTGAAGCGTCAACCTTTGCAGAACTGGTTTCATAACTATCATTGTAACATTTAAAAAACAAAGTTAGATCTTCGGCTAGTTTATCTGAAATGTTTGAACCATCAAGTGTGAGTTCAGTGCCCATGTCAATTGGCTTGGCATTAAAATTCAATTCAGAGCAGTTAAGAACAGTTGGTGTTTGGCCTCCATTGCCATTGTTTCCATTGCCTTGTGTTGCCAAAGTGGCAATAACCACAATAGCCACAATTACTGCAGTAGCTATAACTGCAGTTAACCAAACAGGCAGTGCTCCCTTTTTATTCATTTTCATCAAACCTCCCAGGCTATTTTTTTAATGTAAAAAACCCTAAAAAGCAATCAACTTGCTTTACAGGAATAATTATCCAAATTCACCCCCCAAAGTGACTCAATTGCGCTTTCTGCTTCTTTTGCTGAGTCTTCCAAGCGCTGCTCATTCCAATAAAAACTATAAACCCCCTCACTCGAAGAATGCACACAAACATCCTGCTGCCCAATTAAATCCAAAACATTCCCTAGTGTTTCCGCCTTCCAAAGACTGTCCAATGAAAGCAATTCATTGCTTTTTGAGCTCACAGAATTATTCACTGCAAAAACAGACATTCCATCACTGCATGCATTCTTTAAAGAATAATGCGCTCCATAAGGCAAATAAAACACTGTTTTTTGGAACAAATACTGGTTGTTTAATACATCAAACCATCTAAACCCAAAGGAAGCGTCCTCTTGCTGGGAAGAAACACATTTTTCTCCAAAATTACTTGCCTTTGAATCCTCTTTTAAATTAAAAAGCCTGTTTCCATAAAAGTCACCACAATTTGGATCGGATGAAGCAAACCCAGTCCAAAACGAAAGATAGGAATTATTGACACCTATTCTATTTTCACCTTCTAAAAGGGAATAAAATGATTCGGCAACAGAATCATGGCTTTTTATGCCAGCAACAACCGGCACAGCCATGCTTGGCACAAATGAAATGGTTTTATTCTTTTCATCAATTGACAACAAAAATCCTCTTTTTGAAAGATTTGTTGTAGTAAAATCGTTAAACAATTGTACAGAATAAGTATTCAAACCATTAATTTCACTTCCATCCACTGCAACAGTTTTTATCAACTCAGAACCCACACTAGACAAAGCAATTGGCTCAGACTCATTCAAAAAACCCAAACCATAACCCTTTCTCTCCTTTCTGCCATCTTCATCAACACGCAGTGTTCCAACCAATCCATTAAAAGGC
>JAFCFP010000003.1 GCA_017608575.1 Candidatus Iainarchaeum sp.
AGTTCATCATGTTCGCCTGCCCCGATTCCGAGAACATAACCGTTTTTAACAAACCGTTCTACAAATCCTTCAATAAATGCTTCACCTAAAGCCATGCTGAAATATAATTAGTTTAACGGTTTTTAAGAGTATTGCTTTGCGGCATTGCCAAAAAGCTCCATCCGGGATTTGAACCCGGGACCCCTACCTTTTCAGCTAAAAAAGATACCAAGGTAGTGCGCTACCGCTGCGCCAATGGAGCATTCAATTAATCCAATCAACCATGAAAAGATTTTAATCCTTAACCAGTTCTTTTAATTTTTCAATTTCGGAAAATTTTAATTCTTCTTGCTTTCCTGAATTCATTTCCTTTAAAGTGAATTTTTTCTCTTTGAGTTCTTTTTCGCCAAGAATTACAGCAAAGGGAATGCCTTTCTTGTTCACATACTCCAAGTTTTTGGAAATGCTTCTCTTCATTAAATCAATTTCAGTGTTTATTCCCATAGCGCGCATTTTTTGGGCTAATTTAAGCGCTTCACTTAATGCACTGCCAATTGGAACAATAAAAACCCTGGTTTCTCCGCATAATTGCATTTTATCTCCAGCAACATCCAACAGTCTCTCCACACCAAAAGAAATTCCAACAGCTGGTGTTTTTTTGGCATTGAACAATTCAACAAGTTTATCATATCGTCCTCCACCGCCAATACTTGGCCCATTAGAGCATTTCACCTCAAAAACAAGACCCGTGTAATAGGCAAGCCCTCTCGCAAGACTCAAATCAAGCTTTACATATTTCTCCAATCCAAGGCCTTTAAGCAAGTTGAAAAATTCAACAACCTCTTCAACAACCCCAATGTTGCCTTTCATTGAACGGATTTTTTCCCTGGCTTTTTCAAGCGAGTTTTCTTTAACAAAGGAAATGATTTCAGTGCTGATTTTTGATTTTTTGAATTCATTCATTACTTGCTTCCATCCAATCTTTTCGGATTTGTCAAGCAACCTAAAACACTCACTGACCTTGCTTTTTTTTACACTGCATGCAAGTGCTAATTCCTCCAAGAGAGCGCGGGAATTAATTGTTATGTAGAAGTTTATTTTTAGTTTTTGCATTATTTCCACTGCTATTGCTATTAATTCAAGTTCGCTTAAAATTGATTCCGAGCCAACAATGTCAATGTCTGCCTGAGTGAATTCCCTGTAACGTTTTGCCTGCGGCCTATCATACCTGTACACCCGCCCAATCTGATAGCGCTTGAATGGCAACGCGATTTCCCTGTTTGTTGCTATAACGCGTGCAAGCGGCACGGTCAAATCAAACCGCAATCCAAGCTTTCTTCCGCTCTTATCCTCAAAACTGTAAATTTCCTTTTCTATTTCCTCGTCTGAAGAACCCTTTGCCGTTAAAAGTGCAAGCTCTTCCACTATTGGTGTTTCCATTGGCATGAATCCGTATTTTTCAAACACTTTTCTGCACAACTCTTCTATGAATTTCTTCTTCCTCGCACGCTCTGGCAAAAAATCCTGCATGCCCCGAACTCTGGCAACATTCATCAACAAAACCTCCAAGGGCCGCGGCCGGGACTCGAACCCGATCCTAAGGCTCCACAGGCCTCAATGCTAGCCATTACACCACCGCAGCCATTTTTTGCAGAGCAAGGGCTATCCAAACAAGAAAAAGCCTCAACGCAAATGAAGTAAATCGCCCATTTTGCTCACTTAAAAAATGAGCAAAGCAATCCTTTTAATTGTTTTCATTTCCTGCAGACGTTGTATTGCGCCAAACAAACTTATTTTATACACATTGTTTCCATTGCTTTTATGGACTCAGTTAAAAAAGCAGACATAAAAAAAATACTTGGCTCTGCAACAAGTTTGAGTCATGAACAACAAGTGTACAAAATTCACAGGCATAAAAACGTTTTAAAAAAAGGATTAAAGGAAAGAAAATTCAACTAATTATTTTTCTAACAGAATCAGCAACTTCCCTTTTTGCAAGAATCAATACCTTTGAGCCAACCCTTATAACGCTTTCAGGGTCTGGAATAACCAGATTATTATCCTCATATAATGCAACAATTGATGAACCGCTTGGATTCTCTATTTCTTTCACTTTCTTTCCAGCTATCTTGCTTTTTTCCGTTACCTCTATTTCCATTATTTCAGCTGCTCCGCGTGAAATGAACGCCAAATCCAGTACCTCTGGTTTTGTTATTAATTCAGCAATATAGCCAGCAGCCGCTGCCTCTGGGTGAATCACAATATCAATGCCAAGCTTTTTCAACACATTTTCATCATATTCAACTTTTCCAAGCCGTGCAGCTACTTGTTTTGCTCCAAGCTCTTTTGCCAAAAGCGATACAACCATATTTGTTTCATCCTGCCTTGTAATTGCAACCAAGGCATCGCATTCTCTCACACCGGCTTTTTCAAGCGTTTTTCCTTCAGTGGCATCGCCCTGTGTTGCCACTACATCCAATTCAGAACTGATTCTTTCACACACTTTTTGGTCTTTGTCAACCACAACAACGTCATGGTTTTCATCAATTAACAATTGGGTCAAATAATAACCCAAATCACCGCCACCAACAATAATTATGTACAACCAAAACAACTCCTTTTTTTTTAATTAAATGCATTTTTTCGAATCTACTATATTGAGGTATCTTGTTTTTATATTATTTTCTTTTCTTTCTCACAAAGTAAATTGCCAAACCAAACAAGCTGAACACTGGAATTATTTCAAGCCTTCCAATCCACATGTTAAAAATAAGCATTATTTTTGAAGCCAAAGGCATTGTTGCATCAGTGAAGCCTGTTGAAATTCCGGCATTGCTTTGAGCTGAAACAACTTCAAACACTGCATTGGAAATAGTTGCACCATCAAATGTCAAAACCATTACACCCAATGCAATAAAAAATGCATACAATAAAATGAAAAATGTTATTTCCCTTATCTGCTCGTTTTTTATTTCTCGCCCGTCAAATCTTTTTGCAAAAAAAGAGTTTTTTGGCAACAGTGTTTCTTTTATCTTCCAGTAAACTCCTTTAACAAATATAATAAACCTGCTTATTTTTATGCCGCCAGCAGTTGAACCAGCTGAACCACCTACAAACATTGCAAGTATTAACACAAGTTTTACAAATTCATCCCATTGCGCTATTATTGTATTTGACACCAATTCAAATCCACCGCATGTGAGGGCGGAAATTAAATGGAATATTCCGTTTTCTATTCCAAGCTTTGGCACAACCATTAAACTTGAAAGAAATGAAAGAAACAAGAGCATTCGCGTTTCAGCATCCCTAAAATATGCCCTGAAATCCTTTCTTTTAAAAAACAAATAATGCACTGAAAAACTTATTGCTCCAAGCATCATTATTACAATAAGAGAAATATCCACCCAATAATTATGCTTTCCAATTGCATTCCAGTAATGGTTTTCCACAGCAAGCCCTTCAGGAGTCAAACTCATTCCAGTAGTACTAATTGCACTCATGCTGTAATTAACCGATTCAAATGGAGTCATTCCACTTGCCCAAAGCAGAAAAACCCCAATTCCAGTGAGCAATACATAAACCCACCAAATTTGCATTACTGAATTCTTCAAATTAGGAGTCAAGCGTTCTTCTCTGCCTTCAGCAATTATTAGTTTTGAAGCACGCGTATAAGCAGTAAACACTCCCACCATTGCAAGAACAATTATTCCAATTCCGCCAATCCAACTCAAAAGCGAACGCCAAAAAAGCAGGCTTTTAGGCATTAAATTAAGCTGTGCTTTCATTACACTCAAACCAGTAGTAGTCAAAGCAGACATTGCTTCAAACACGGCATTTACAAAACTTGAATTCTGAATAAAAACAAAAGGCAATGCAGCAAAAGCAGTGAACAAAAGCCACGAAATTGCAGTAATTAAAAAAGCATGTTTCATTTGAGTGTCCATTTTATTACTAAAAACACTTCTTAGAATAAAACCACTCAAGAAAACAATCGCTGAACTAAAAACATAATACACTACAATCCGGGTCAGGCTTTCCATGTAAAACAACGAAATAATGCACGGCACAAGAAAAAGAACCGAAGAATACTCCAATATTGTTCCAATGTCACGCATTACAATTTTCAAATCACTGTAACCCAATCTTACAAACATTTTTTCACCATTCACGCAAGACAAGCATTAAAATTAGTTCATTTGAATTAAAAAGGCTTTTGTCAGCCTTTTTTTCAATAGCTGTGGAAAGATTTTTATACAACGAATGTATTCTATTTGCATGGAATCAATGCTTTGGAATAAATTCAGGAACAGGTGCCCCTTTTACTATAAATGCATTCAAGCATGGAAATCAAAACTAAAACCGAAAAAAGAACACTGGCTTCTTGCCATTTTTTACCTTTTATTAATGCTTGGAATTAAATCGATTTTTTCCAATTTGCCCCTGGTCAATTTGTTTAATTCATTTTTAGGGCTTGTGCCCTTGCTTTTAATAGCTCTTTTCTATTTCTTTGTTTACAGGTATTTGAAAATTAAAAGGCTTTCCGATTTTCTGCCTTTTGCAAACGCTGTGATAATGCTTTTTTTTAGTGGTTTTTTGATTGTTTTGCTTTTTGTGCCCTTTGACTTTTTTAGTTTTGGATTAAGTGGCAAAATTCTTTATGCACTAATTACCGCAATAGGATTATATCTTGGATTGATTTTTAGTGGAATGGGCTTAATGGCAATTTTTATTAAAAACTTCAAAGTCTCTTTTTTGAAAAAAACCCTTGCCTTTGGACTAATTTGCCTTTTAATTACTCCTCTAATTTCAAGCATTGTTGACAATTTGGTTCTTTTTACATTGGAAAAACAATGGCTTTCAATTCTAGAGCATTGGTTTTTTTACATTTTTAATGCCAGTGGAGTGATTCTTCTCATAACATTTTTTCTCCTGTCTTCTTTTGTTTTTTACTTCAAAGAAAATGAAAGAAAGCATGCTTTTATTATTGCCCTTATTTTTCTTTTTTTGAGCTCTTTTTCTAATTATTTCTTTATGTTTCTTTCAGGGAACTCCTTAGCATTAAAAGTAAGTGAAGCATTTTTATGGATTAAGTTATCCAAGCCAATTTCCTTTGCATTGGTTTTCTTCATTTTCTCCATTTTCTCCAAGTCACGTTCCCCTTAATGTACACCTTTACAAGCCTTTTTTTTTCAACAAAAATTTAATGCTGTGTAAGGTATTTGAACCAGCATTAGAACCCGCGGTTAAATTTATTAGAACAATTTTGAAAAGTCATCATAGACATTTTTTCTGTGGCCAATAAACAGCACAATAACTTTCTGCTCTTTACTATCTATCTCATAAATCACCCTGTAATCCCCAATTCTTACCCTCCAAAAGTTTGAATATCTAAGATGTTTGCCTCTTTCTTCAGGGAACTGTTTTAATTCAGCTATTTTATTTTTGATTCTTTTTTGAATTTGGGTTTCCAATTTTTCAAAAGCATTTTTTGCTTTTTGATGAAAGAAGATTTTATACATCTAAATTTCCTCAAATGGAATAAGTGTTTCTGGCTTCTCTCTGGCTTCTCTGCTTCTCTTCACAAGCATCTTATAAAATGCTCTGGTTTTCTCTTTTTCCTCATATAGTGCAATAATGGTTTTTATAGCGTCGCTTCTACTTTTAAACCTGCCTTCATTTACCCATTTATCTAATTCTTTTACTGTTTCTTTTGGAACTCTCAATTGAACTTGAACCATAGTAATCACTGTAAACATTATTGTTTACATTATTTATAAATTTATTGTTTTCAGGAATTCCCACAAAAAGCTAAAAAGTGCTAAATCTGAAATTATTGGCTTTTGATTAGCTGAATCCTTTGAATTTCCGCCCCCACTTTCTAATTCCAATTGCGCAACGTTAGTGCAGGAGGGAGGATTCGAACCCCCGAAGGCACTAAGCCATACGGCCCTGAACCGTACCCCTTTGGCCGCTTGGGTACTCCTGCTGTTTTAATGCTTTTATTAAAAATTTTTCAAAACATTTCTTTTAAAATTCTTTCAATTTCTTTTTTTGAATAGCCTTCTTCTTCCATTATTGCACGCATTTCCCTTTTTGAATATTTTTGAGCACGCTTTCTGAGAGCCTTTTGAACCTCTCTAATGAATCTTTTCCTTTTTCTTTTTTCCCAAATGCTTTCCTCTTCTTTTTTTTCAATTTCTTTCAATTCCTTAAGTATTCCATCAAGTTCATTTTGAGCCCTTAAAACCTGGTATTTGTATTCTTGTTCTGTTAAATGCCTTTTAAAGTATTCAAATTTTATTCTTTCCAACAATCTTTCAAGTTCATTTCTTTTCCTGTCAAGTTTTCTATACTTTCTAGAATGCGTAGTTGTTTCATTGGCTTTTCTCATTAAAACATATGCAAGTATTGCAATAATTACTGCAAGCAATGCAATCAATGCAAAATAAACTGCTTTAAATGGATTCATTTTTTTTGCACCATTTTAATTGACCCCGCCGGGATTTGAACCCGGGTCAATAGCTGATTGCAAGCAACACTCTTTTAACTCATTCAACCTTTTTTAATCTTTTTTTGTTTGGGTCTTTTGTAGGATTTCTTTTGAAGAAAGGGCTCTCCGCAAGCTATTATGCTATCCGGACTACACCACGGGGTCTTATATTGCACAATTAAACTATTTACTGAAACCCTTTTTAATCCATTACAGTGCCTTTCTTAAAACAATGGCATAAACAATGGCGAGAGGCCTTAAAATAAGGTTTCCCAGCATGAACACGATTGAAAGCAATCCAAAGGGATAAATCAAGAAAAACAGGTTTTTAAAAACCGAGTAATATGGAATCCTTTCAGACAGCAGTTCTCCAAAATCAATTGAACTTGTTTTATTGTTAACTACATTCATTGCTTTGTCAGCGTATTCCTTTGAATTAATGTATTTGCTGAGTTTATCCATGTAGGCAATGTATTCCATTACTTCTTTGTCTTCTGTTTTAAACCTTAAAGCCTGAAAGTTAGGATCATTCATTATTTGTTTAAGAAATTCTCTTTGAACATTAATATTGTTCATTGCAATCATGTTTCCAATTCCATTAACATTGCTTTCATTTTCCTGAATCCCCCCGAGAAGAGCATTCTCCATTCTTGCAATGTGCTCTTCTTGTGCTGGATAAATGGTTAAAACGCCGGCAACAAAAAAGCCCAAGCCAAGCACAACTGTGAATTTTCGCAGTCCTTCACTGTAAGCCTTTATTCTTGCAAACCTTCCCTTTTCGCCTATTTTCCTTGAGGTTATTTCGGCCATTACAAGCAATGCAATAACATAAAAAATTCCCACAATAACATAATCTTTAATGACTTCTAGCAATAACACTGAAAGGCTTATTCCGGTTATTGCGCCCAGCACTGAAACAATTCTCAACTCCATTCTTCCAATTTTTTCAGCAAAAGCACACAGCAAGGCAAGAGACAATGGCATTAAAAAAATAAAAACAAAAAAGTTAGGGGAAAAAAGTTTTTGTTGAATTAAGGAAAAGGAATAACTGAACAAGTCATTCCAAGTAATGCCAACCAATGCAAAAGAATAACACCACAAAATAGTGGACAAAACCAATGCAATGAATAAAATGATTTCACTTTTTGTTATCCTTATTGATTCCATGTTGTTAACCTTTTTGCACCAACTTAATTATTTTGTTTTCAGTCTTTATAAAACTATTCTCTGCTTGTGCAACAACTGCATTTTTTTTCTCCCTTAAAATAGGGAACGATTTTATTACCTTTTCTTTGAGCAATTGCTTTAAGCCGATTTTTAAGGCAAAATCACTCATTTTAAGTTCTCGATGCAACCATCTCTCTGCAAAAGGAAGTGTTTTGTAGTTCTCTGATGCAAATTCCAAAATCTTTCGCGCATAAGCATTCCTGACAGGGCGCGGTTCCTCTATTTGAAAAATTCCAGACTTTAATGCTTCTCTTACAAAACCATCTCCATTGGAAGCAAATGGTTCAATTGCATAAGCCTTTCCGTTTTCAAACCTCCTGTTGTCCTGGCTTTTTATATTTGGAATGCTTGGAGGAGCATGTTGTTCGAATGGAGCAAGACCGTGTCCTGTGAGGTTTTGAATTGGCTTAAAGCCCTTTGAAGAAATCACTGCTTCTATTTCCTGTCCTATTTCTCCAAGCGTTGGGTTTTTGTCAAGCAAATCAAATGCTTTTTCCAATGCAAGTTCTGTTGCTTTTATTAATTCATTCCATTTCCCTGAATGGTTTATTGTGAATGAAGCATCAGCTACTCTGCCATCCACATGCGTTCCAATGTCAACCTTTAACACATCCTCTTCATTGAGTTCAATTGAATCATTCCAGTCAGGGGTTTGGTGGGCTGCGTTCTCATTCAAACTCAAGTTAACAGGAAAAGCGCAAGAAGCGCCTTTTTTAAGTATGAATTCTTCTATTTTTTCAACTGCTTCAAACAAGTTGCAGTTTGGCTGCAGTTCTTTTCTGGCGAATTGCTGCGCTTCCCATAGAATGCGGCCAGCTTTCACATATTTTTCAATTTCTTCTTTTTCCATTTTTTCCCTCCTTTTTCACATAAAAGAATTAAGCGATGACTGTTTTCCTCCCTCGATTAAGTCTTCCTCGCTGTAGCCAAGTTCGGCAATAATCCTAATCACAGCCGGAATAACTTGGTGCTTAATGTAATATTCAGCATCATAGTTTCCTTCGGCAACATATTCCTCCAATTGCGCTTTACCGCTAATGCTTTTCCCGCTTCTTGTAACAATATAACCAATAATTGAGCCTTCTCCTAGCGGTTTTCCTTTTGCAATTGCCTTTTTTGCAGCAGCAATGTGCGGTCCAATGGATTCATATTTTGCAATAGGTTTTTTTATTTGCGTTAAAATAACCAGTTTTCTTTTCTCCATTTTTCCACTCTTTAATTTTTTTATTGTTTCGCGGACTATTTGCACTGCCTTGGCTGGATTGCCCTCACTGAGCACTGCTTCAATTACTTTTCTCTGGGTTTCCTTTGCTATAAGTGCCCAGTCTCTTCTCACATACTCAAAGCCCACAATTTTAAGGTTGCCGTTAAAATCAATCAGTGCATACCGCTTTTTTGCGGCTTCCTTTCCGCTTTTTTTAGTGACAAAAATGCCACGCTTGAAAAAGCCCTCAAGTTCAAGATTCATTACCCCGGGCAACTCAGAGTTAATTTTTTCCACAAATTCTTTAACGTCTGTTTGTGTTTTTCCCTTTGGAATTTTTATAAACGCTGAATCAGTGTCTCCATAAATTGTTTCAAAGCCCTCTTCTTCAGCTCGCTCACTAACCCATTTAACATACTTCCTCGACCAAGCGGTTACTGCCCTAGCGCAATCTCTGTTATACCACCTGAACCTTGGAAAAGCCAGTGTGCCATAAGACGAGTTAAGAATTATTTTAAGGGAATACTGCCTTGCATAAACAAGGTTAAATTCACGGCTTCCCTTTTTTAATTTTTTCAAGCTGTCCTTCAATTCCTTTCTTTTATGGAATATTTCTTCAATGTTCGCTGACAAAAAACCCTTTCTTTTAATGCAAAAGTGCTGCCCTTCAGGTGAAACATTTTTTTCACATTCCTTGTGATTGCAGTTGACCGTGTCAGGACTGATGTTGTGCGAAATAATAATAGTTGGATGCAGTGAAGTAAAGTCCAGCACTGCAAGATTTTCATGCAGTCCGGGTTTTGGTTCACGCACATAACCGCCCTTGATTGGCTGCATTATTCTCATTCTCACTTTTTCTTCAGAAGGCTTGTTTGGAATGAGCACTCCTTGAGCGAATGCTTTTTTTATGAGGAATGCTTCCACCAGTATTCCGGCACCACTCCTTGTAACATCAAAAGGTGTTTGATTCACGAGTTTTCCAATTTCTACAAACAAAGGCAAATACTCTTTTGCGATTCTGAGTGCTACCTCTGAATCCAGCTTGTTATACTCAGCAAGCCTTTCAAGCCCTTTGCCTGAATGCCATATTTCGTTTATTTCACTTGCATGGATTTTTTCCTTTTTTTCTCCAAAAAGCTGTTTGTCTACAGCCTCCAAATCCATTTTTACAAGGTTCACTATGCCAAATCTGTTAAGAATCTGCACTATTTGAAAAGAATCAATGTGTTGCCTGCCCTTTATTTTAACAGCGTTATCCATGCCTTTTCTTTTCACTGTTATGCCAGAGCCATCAACGCCGATTTCCACTTTTAAGCCAAGCCTTTTTGCCCTTTCCTTGATATATGGAAAATCAAAATTGTCACCATTGTATGTTACAACAATGTCCAGTTCGCGTATTCTTTCAATCAAGCGCTCTATTAATTCCTTTTCATCCCTTACAAGCACTGCATATTTTTTTTCAATTTTTTTAGTGCAAAAAACCACTGATTTTTTTCCATTAGTAAAGGAAGCCATTATAATTGGGTCCTTTGATGGATCTGAAAAGGTCAATCCTGAAAGCGTTTCAATATCAAAAGCTCCTGCTTTTAATTCCTGCAAGCCATCCCCGCAAACCCTTATAGAACGCAGTTCACTGCCTTCAAATTCAACTTCCACTTCACTCATTGGCTGCAGGTCTCGGTCAATGAGGTAGCGTTTTGTAAAAGGAATGTCATATTCTCTTTTTTCCTCGTAATAAGGGAGTTCTTTTATGCGATTTCGCATTTCCTTAACTTCCTTTGTTGAATTAAAAAAAAGCTTCAAAACCTCGCGTGGCTCTTTCTCAGGGCTCAACTTTTTTTTAACCACTTCAACTCGTGTTACCTTCACTCCGTAAAAGTCCTCTTCCATTATTTTTTTTGCCGCTTCTCTGGCATTTCCGGAAACAACCAAGTAAAAGTAGGGCTCAAAACTTGGATCCCTTAACACAAGAGTTTTTTTCTTTGTTTTAATAAAAAGCCTTATAATGGATTTTTCCTCCATTAAATAATCAATGTCAAGCAAAATACCGCGAGCTTTCTCCACAGCCATAAAACCATTAAAAGAGCAAAACAATTAATAAGAAAACGAATCAGTTGCTTGAATCCCTTAAAACACCCTGAAAAACCGAAAGAATATTAAATCCCTTTGGCTTAATTATTTCACTTATTTGTGTGCAAGAGCTGTTTAAAATGGAAGAACGCTTGAGTAGAAGGGAAAGCAGGCGAGAAATGCGTGAAAGAACCTATCGTGTACAACCCAGACCGCACACCAGGACAAGCTCTGAAGTGCTTTTGGCTCAACTGAGGGAAGACATAAAAGCATTGAACAGTGCGGTTTCAATCATTTCCCAAAAAATGAAACATTTAACGCGAAATGAAAAGATTTTAGGACGCAATTTAATTGTCTTAAACAAAAAAATAAAAGAATTGAGCGAGCGTTCTTTTGGCTCTGAAATGTCAGAAGAAACAGAAAAAAAACTAAACGAATTAACGCTTAAATTGCAGGACATGGAAGCACAATTGGGTGAACTTCGCTCTGAACTGTCCTATCTTAAAAACAATTCCATTTCAATGGAAAAATTCAAGGAATTGCAGTTCATTGTTCAATCCATTAATCCAACAGAGCTTGCAACAATAGAGCAAGTAAAAGAAATGCTTTCAGAAAACAAAAAGAAAAAAGAATAAGAGTTAAAACGCCTTGCTTAAAGGCGGTCTCACCAAAACACGGTAATATTTTCTATCAGTCATTTGTATGCCGACATCGTTTCTTATTATAACACTCAGCATTGCTCTTGTGTTATCCTTCAATTCTTTTGAAACATCAACGCTTTCAGGAGCACTCATTGCAAGCCCGACTCCGTATTTTCTCATTTCAAGTAATTCAGTGGCTATAAGCTGGTTTATATGTTTTGCTCTGACCCTTGGAACCACTTTTTCCGCTGAGGGAATGAAGGCAAAAACCTTTAATGCTTCACTTATTCCCTTTTCTTGGAAATAAATTTTAAGGCTGCGGAAAAGCGAAAGCAATGCAATCATTACCTGTGTTTCATCCCTGCCTTCGCAGTTAATAAGGGCAGCCCTTCCAAGCCTGTGGTTCCAGTCCCTAACTATTTCTTCAATGTTGTTCTCTCCACCAAAAAAATCCGGGTAAATGCTGTCAATAAGCCTCAAAAACCTTATAACGCGGTTTTTTTTAAAATTGGTTATGTTCTCTGTTAATGGCAAGGCATCAACAACTTTTATTGCATCAAAAACACTTGAATGTTTCCCTGACTTTAATATTGCTTCGAGTATTTTTTCCTCCTCTGCTGAGGAAAAGCCAAAGAGTTCAACCAATGATTTTGCGTCAAGAAGGTTGAGGTCTGCTTTAATGTCTTTTCCAATTGAAAAAGTTCTTGTCGGAAAGCCAACAGGTTCTATTTTTACCTTGAACTCTTGCAATTTTTCTCTTTCCTCGTTTGGATAATTGAGATTTTTGAATGAATTGTTCCAGTCAACCACTATTGTTGGAATATTTGAAAGCAAAGCGCTTTCAATCAGTATGTGCATTAAGAGTTTTCTGTCTTTTTCCTCACCACCATACACAATTGTTCTGTCAAACAATGAAATTGGTTCTCTTGAAACAAGTCCCTTTTTTGTGAGGCCAAAAATTATTTCTCCACAGGAAACACTTTCAGGAACAACTACAGTTTTTGTTTCAACAGGCATTGCTCTGGCTTTTGGTGAAACAAGCAATCCAATCAAAGGCATTGAAAAGAATGCTTCAATTTCCTTGCTTGAACATTGTTCGAGCTCAAGGAGTTCAACATCGTATGCCCTGCTTACTTGGGTGACCATTTGGGAAAAAGACCTAATTCTTTCAAGCAATGAATCTGTTTCCTGGGAGAACTCCTCTTCGTTGTATTTTGCATAAGTAATGCCCGAATCAATTAAAAAGAACTTGAATGTTTCCTCTTTTTCGTGCTTTTCAACCAACAAGGCATTTTTTGGCAGGGTTTCAATAAAGTTCTCAAGCGCTCCACGGCAATAAAACACCTTGAATATTTCAACCAGTACGCCGATTCTTCGCCCGCCTTCTTTTTCAAAAACAAGTGCAAGGATAAGGCTTTCAGGATTAGTGTAAACCTCCACTTCATGTCCTTCGATTTCCCCTGAAAAGAAAAGCCTCCAAGGGCCTTCCCTTACCTTTAATTCCATTACATTACACCCAGTGTCAATAACAAGATGTTTTTTGGTATTTTAAACCTATTCTCTGTTAATTTCAGTAGAAGGGATAAATGAAACTATTTTAAATAATATCACCAAATATTTAAGTGAAGCTTTTGTTCAGGCGGTTCCATGGTAAACGAAGAAGTAATACTTGAAACAATTAAAAAAATGAAAGATTCAGGAATAGAGGATTCAATAATAATAAATACACTCAAAGACGTCGGCTTAAGTGAAAAACAGGCAAGTGAATACCTTAAAAAAATTTCCACTTCAAGCACCCAAGATGAAGCTAAAAGAGAAGAAGCTCTTGTACAGGAAAAACCCGAAACCAAAACAGAGCCAGAAGAAAGTGAAACGCCGCCAGAAAAACCTGAACAACCAGAGGAATCACAGGAAGCTGAGGAAAGTGAAGAAACACCAGTTGAACCAGAAGAACTGATTGAAAGCGCTTTGGAAGAACCAGAGCCAATTGAAAAAGAACATGAAAAAATTGCTGAAAAAAAAGCTGAAAAAATAAAAGAACACCTGGAAAAAGACCTTGAAGAACGTGCCCTCAAGGAAACAGCAACACAGATTCAACTCGAAGAGCACACAGGCAAACTGGATGAAGTCAGCAAAAAAGTAAGCGAAATATCACAAAAAGTAAATACAACCGAAACAATGCAGGAACTTAAAGCAATTAGTTCATCGCTTGCAATTCTGCGTGCTGAAATAGAGGAAACAAAAGCCCTTGCCTCGGCAACGCGTTCCCTAATGGAAAAAATACTTGAAACCGATAGAAAAATCCTGTCAAAGCTGTGACGCAATTCACTTGAACAATTCAAAGAATTTGTCAATTAATTTCTGTGAACTGTTTCCCAAATTCTTTGGAAGATTGCGTGAACTCCAAGCCCAGCTTGACTGCCATATTTGTTCTGATGCCTTTTTGCCGGTTTCATTCAATGCTTCCTGAAATAGCGTTGCCGGCGGGTGCTGTGGTTCAGCTTTGGCCAAGTCACTGTGAATTCCTTTTGCAATCCTTTTCCCATTCAACAAAATCCAAAAAAGCATTGCAATAATTCCCAAAACAAAAAGCATTGAACCAATTGTTTCATTTAAAAAAAAATAAACAGCAATGGAAAAAAGAAGAAAAAAAGCAAGTGCCTTCATTTTCCAGCCTCACATTTCGCCCATCATTCCGCCAAGGTCTGGTGCATAATACTCTGGCTGTTGTGGCTGTGGTTTCATTCCAATAATTATTGCAAGAATGACAAGTCCAAAAAGAATTAATGGAAGAAGCATTTTTATGTCATTCCAGTTATTAAACATGAACAATACTGCAACAAGAACTATGAGTACTATTGCAACACTAAAAGAACGCATTGAAAGAATTAGCAGTATCACTGTTCCAAAAACAAGCCAGTTTTGTTCAAATTGAAAAGCCAGTAAAATAAAAATAATGGCAATTATTAATGTAAAAGTATCCATTCAAACCACTAATACCTCAAATAATCCGGTTTTTTGTCTCCTTCCGGGATTTTTTCAAACATTCCCCTGAAAAAGAATGCAAAAAGGAACAATACAACAGGAATCCATACAAGGAAAGGATACTGGTAAAAAGTCAAATACACTACTATGACAGCAAACAAGACAGCAAGCGTTACTGATCCAAGCTGCCTTTTTGCCCAAGCAAAAAGCCACACTAAATAAAACAATGAAAGCACTATCCAAAGGTTTGTCCACATATCTGCTTCAAACATTACCGCACCTATTCATTGTTCTTTTAAAGTTAATAAATTCTTTTCTATCCCCTTCGCATGGTTACACTCAAACCCCAGATTACTACACTTAGGAACTGGAAAGCCAGCAATACATAAAAGAAAACAAACAATGAAGAGGTAAGATAAGCGTGCTTTATCACAAGCAAATACACAAGAGCAGCTGTTATGATTAAGGTTAGTGGAGAATTTCCAAGATAGCCTTTTACTGTCATGTAAACCATTAATGCAAGAAACACCCTCATTAAAAGATTTCCAGCGGGAAAGAGATACATTACAACTGGTGGAATAAGTGCAAGGATAAAAAATGCCCCGATTATTAGAATGAAAAGAGGTGTTCCGCGTTCATTCATTCAATCACCTTCCCATTGGCCTTTTTGGTTTTTGTTGCATTGTCCTTTGCTGCATTCCGCGTGGAACATTTGCGCCTTGGGCTTTTGCTTTGAGCATTGCCTGTTGTCGCATCATTAAGTCAACACCCGAGCTAACAGGCTGTGCTTCAGTTGGCTCTCCACCCATTTGGCTTACAAAGAAGAAATCAATAAGAATGCCGCTTATTCCAAGGGTTAAAAGAGTGTAAAGGACAAAAATGCCGCCAAAAAACTTCCAGTAATCAAAGAGCACAAACCATCCAAAGCCAACAATTAATGCAACAGAAAGCGGGCTTTTTCCAAGATGCGCCCATACAAACGAAACAATTGTAAGCAATGCAAAAATCTTCAAAGCCAGATTCAAGTCAGCAAACAATTCTCCAAAAAACAATGGAAATAATGTTATTTCAATCATTGCTTCACTTCCACTAAAAAACTATTGAATTCTTTATTTAAATTAGTTTGCTTTGCTCAGGAAGAGCCAATGCACTCTTCTCCGGCTTTAAGGCTCTTGCTGAAATCCTCAATTCCGCCAGCATAATCCAGTTCAGCGGGATTCCACCAGTAAAGGCTTTTTGAACCGGAATTTGAAACACAGATTTTTTCATCTTCAACCAGTGAGAAAAGGCTTTCAATAGAATCAATATGGCTCAAAACGCTTTGGTCATTCCACTCCATGCCCTTTATTCCAGATAATTGTATTTCACTGCTTTCCTTACCATCAGGCAAAACAAACACTGCATTTGGCGTTTCTAACTTTAAAATAATTTTTTTGTTCACTGGCGTGAAAAACAAATTGCTCAAATAAATCGTGCCGTTTTTGAAGGCAGAAGGCCACTCCAAGTAATAAGAATTATTCGAAAAACCATCCGGTGAATAGTAAAACACTTCGCTTATTGGTTCAGCCGAGAAATCCAAGCATTGCCCCAAGCCAGTCCAAAACGCGAGAGCGCTTCCGGCTTTTATTGGCTCTGCTTCCTCAAAGAGCCTGTATTCAACCCTGAAAGGCCGGCTTGTTTTCACATGGGTGAATTTCATTATAACAGGCGTTGCATAACCCGGCGAGAACTCAAAGCGAGCATTGTCACCGGTTTTTTCAACTGCAAACACTGTTCCGCGTGTTTCCATTTTGCTGTTAATTTTGCTTACGCTTTGCTCAATTGAAGTACTTATTTCACTCAAGGCATTGGAGTTCGCTATTTTTTCAAGGGCAATTCCTTTCTCTCCGCCTATGAGTTTTATTGCCTCGCCTTCAGGCAAGAAGTCAACTCCATAGCCTTGTCTTCCGTTTTCTGTTTTAACACCAACTAATCCATCAAACGGGATGTAATAAAAAATTGAATTAGGGCTTGGCTCTTTGAGTTTGTAGAGTTCAACTTCAATGTTTGCATCAGGTTTGCCGTTTTCAAAGAAACTCCACTGTTTGTCGAAATCAATGCCAATGAACACTTCATAGGTTCCGGGAGAGCTTAAGGAAATGCTTTCAGTGTATTTTTCTTTAATGGAAATCCTTTTGCCTTCAAAGAATTCTGACAATTCATCGCTTCCTCCAGCAAACCAATCAGGGGTTTCAAAGAATTGTCCTGAAGAATAATACTGTGCAAAGTCCTCCAAAAAATCTTCATTAAACGAATCCCTTTCAAGCAATGCCTTGAAATCAAAAAGCTTTCTCAAAAACTGCATTTTTTCCTCCCTTGTTTGGCCAGGCCAATTACTTGGAAACTGTGCATTTGCTGTAACAAATTCTTTCCAGTTTGGAATATCCCTGTTAATAAAATAGTCAATTATTGGGTGGCCTTCCATTTTTTTGGTTGAATATTTGAGCCAGCACTGCTGCGATGAATTGCTTACAACAAAGTAAATTGTTGCAACTCCTTGGTCTTCATCAATTGAAGCGCTTTCAACAAAAGCGCTTGCAGTGTAAAAAGAAACACCGCTTTCATTCAAATCCGGAAAACTGCATTCAACAGTGTAGCTTTTCTTTGAACCAATTACCGGCGTTGAAACAAGGCACTCATTTGAGTAATTATTTGGGCCTGAAAGAGTGATTTTTACATCAGCATAAGCGGTTTCCGGTGAATCGTTTTTTACAAGCGCTCTTATTGTTGCATTTTGCTGTTTTACTTCAAAGTTAATGTTTTTAACACCGATTTTTCCGTTTTCAACTTCCCTGTCACTTTTGTCCCTGCCGTGCTCTTCAATAAATTTTTGAATTTCAACTTCTGCTGGATCCAGTGGACATGAAAAATAATAATTGTTTTCTGCAAAGAATTCGTCCAGCATGTGAATCCTTTTGCTCAATGCAATACTGAACTGTGTTGCATCGCAATAAAACGCTTCTGGGTTGTCAGCATCACAGCTGTTCCATGCAATTGCCGAGTCATCCCAGCTCCAGGAAAGCTTGATTCTGGGCAATGCATTTTTGCCAGTATAGCCAACCCTTGAACCCATCAAGCAAGGAATTGCCTCTTTTGGGGCAGGAATTGCAACATCATTCAAATCAAAAGAGCTGCCAGTAACCAATTTCAAGTGGAATTTTTGGGAATACTCACTTGAATCAGTATCAGGCACATTAAACGGGCCAAATTCAGCACTGTTCATTGAAACAATTGGCTTTATATGCAATGGATCACCATGAATGTGTTCCGGCAACTTAACCGTTAAAATGCCATATTCTGGCAATGGATCTTCTACATGGGAATTATTTACAATAGTTAACGCGCTCACTTCTTTTTTCTCTGACAAAATTTTCTCCATTTTTGAATTGTTTAATTCAATGGAAAAATTGCTCAGAGAAATTCCCGCTGTAGCTTCTTCCAGCCGCATTACATAATCTTGGAGTGGAAATGACTGCTTTTCAATCTGGCACTCAGGTCCAAAAATATATGAAGCAGATTGAAATACTGCTGAGGCGCCGGCCATCACTGCAGCACAAGCAGTCATTGTAAAAATATTTCCGGTTGCAGAACAAGCTGCAAAACCGCTTCCTGCAGCTGTCAGCACGTTTCCAAAGTATTCCTGCATGGAAAATTTATTTTTGGCCATTTCATTCATGACAATGTTCCAATGGCATTCCTTGGGAGGGTTTTCTGGATGCTTGCATTCAGTGCAATAATTTGCCCTCACTTGCACTTCCTCTGACAAATTGGAATTGGTTATTTCAATTGAATCCTTCCAATTGGTTTCTTTTGAAACCACTGCTTCATAACGGCTCAATGAAAGGAAATCTCCCTCGCTTGGCTCAACCAAAACATCAACAATTCCAACAAGCTTAAACTGCCCGTTTTTTGTACGCACGTGCACTGTAATGCCATACAAGCCAGGAATTTCCTTCCTGTAAACACTAATGCTTTTCTCACTCTGCGATTCACTTAATTCAAACTCTTTTGGTGTTACACCAATGCCTCCCTCAGTGTTGCCACTGCATTCGCTGTCACCACGGCATAATTCAACAAACAATTGCACTGGACCACATTCTTTTGATGAAACCAAAAAATCAGTGCTTTCCTCGCTACCCTCAATTTTCACTGCCTGGGTTGGCAGTTTAAGGCATTCATCCAGATTAATAATGCTTATTTCACTGTTAATTGCTGCAGAGAAATCATTATTCACTTGCACCAAGCCGTCTTTTGAAAACGCTTCTCCATCAAACCAGACAGTGAACTTGGCGGTTTTCCCCAAATAACCGGTTTTTGGAGTAAATGAAAGAACCGCATTATATGTTCCATATTCGCTTGATTTGAATTCCTCGAAGAGTTTTACTTTTTTGCCCGGCCTTAAAACCTCGCTTGCCGAAATACCGCTTGGACTCGTAACAGTCAATTCAACAATTCCCGAAATGCTTGAATCCCATTCAATTCCAGCCAGAAGAGATTCAAGGTTTACAGGGCGAGAGGCTTGCTCGCATGCATTGACTATTTCAAACTCGGTTGAAGCGCGGTTTTTTGTTGTAATGGTTTTCCATTCAGGCACTGTTGCGCCGTCCAAATAAATGCAGGGCGCATTATCGGGCATTCCCGCAGTTGAAATGTTAACCAAAAGCGGAATTTCTGAAGAATACTCAACGTTCCTTTCACTGCCTTCAAAAACAATAACAATCTTCATTTCAAGTGACTTGGATGCTTTCAACAAATCACTGGCTTCAGGCGAAAGCACTGTTTTTGCAATCTGCAATTCAATTGAATCCAGCGCATTAATCTCTTTCTCTGAATTCAGCATTGAAAAGGAATTCATTGCATCCAAGTCAAGCAAGCCCTTGCTGTTCCCCAAAATACCGATTTCCTTTATTTTAATATTCATTCCAGAAAGGTTTTCAATTTCAACTGCAAATGTTTCGCTTCTTTTAATGCCCGGATTGAGTGACGATTCCAAAAGAGAAGGCGTAATTTTTACAATTTCGGTTGTTATTTCCCTTTCAATCTTTTCCGGCGAAAAACCGGCTTTTTCCGCTTCAACAACCAGTTTTGTTCCAGGCGGTGAAGCAGGCAATTCAATTGAAGCAATTCCAAGCGAATTGGTGTGTTGTATCCAGACATGGCTCTCTGTGCCGGGAATCCTTCTGGTGAACCTCACTAGCACATTCTCTAATGGTTCTCCTGCAGAATTTTTAACCATTGCATCAATCGGTGTTTTCACAAAAGCAGGAATTAATTCAGGCGAGGCATCAAGGTAGAGTTTTTCAGCCGAAACAACACCAAAGTCAACCACTTTTTCAAGGGCAATTTTTCCATCAGCCACAAGCAATATTTTAAACTGTGAATCCTTTACTTCAACAGGTTGAAAAATCAATTCAATTTCAATCTCTTTGTTCTGTGAAAAATCACCCAAGTCTTCAAGCAATATTTCATTATTCACTGCTTTCACTTCAATTGTTTGCCCTGAAGCGTTCCTCAAAACCGCTTTCTCAATCCTTAAAATGTTTTCTTTCAAGCCATCAAATTCATTCACAATCAAAACCCTGCTTTCGCTGTAAGCACGGGGAGAATTATTCAAAAGAACAAAAGAATAATTATAATCGGAAAAAACCGTTGTAACAAATGGTTTTTCCAAAAAAAGCCTGTCCTTTTCACTGAAAAGCCATTCACCTGTAATGCAGAAATCCCCTTCACAAGCTGGAGCGCTTCCCTCAAAAAAAACAAGCGAATTTGCCTCTGCATAAAGCCCTTCTTTTGATGGAGCATTTTCTTTTTCCCCCAAAACAGCATCAAATGGCTCCCTGTAATATTTGCCGTCCTTTACAGCATAAGCCCTATAATGTAGTGAAAGCCGTGTTTTTGGAAGTGTTGTTTGCCTGACTACAAATTCAACAGAAACCCTGAATGATTCCCTTAAAGGATTAATCCATTCAATGCTCGCCCATTTGGCTCTACCGCTTGAAAGAATCTCGCGCTTTAAGCCATTTGACGAATCAAATGTTTCACCCAAAATAATTGAATCAATTCCGGAAGCATTAATGCTGTTTATAAAAAGCGGATCGCTTGCCATGTTTGCTTTGTCACCGGTTCTCACATGAAATCCTATTTTGTCAAACTCCCGTGCATGCGGCATTGCAACAACAAAAACCGCGTTGTACTTCTTTCCAGCCAAAAGCAATTCCTGCTTTTTACCGTTTTGATAAATGCCTTCAAAAAAAACCATTGGTTTTTTTCTGAGAGACCTTTGCCTCATTTCCCCTATTACCTCAAAAGAAGTATCAGGCCAGAGCTGTATTTCCTCGCTTTGAAAACTCATATACGCTGGATTCTCAAAAACAACAAACACTCTTTCATCTGCTTTAAGTGAGTAAAACTTTTCACCTGACACCATTGGAATCTTTCCACTCAGGCTTTGCCCCCTTGAATTGAACACTTCAATTTCAGTATTTGGAACAAGTTCTTTGTCTTCATTCAATGCCTTGATGTGCAAAGTGCAGTCTCCAATTACAAGTCTCACAGTAAACTCATTCAATCCAGCAGGATTAATCAATGAAGAATCCTCAACAGAACCACCGCTTGCCGGGTATTTCACTGCGAATGGAAAAACGCTTCTTTCAATTCTGCCAAGGGAAAAAAAAGCATAGCCATTAACATCAGTGAATTTGTAGTTTTCCCTGCCATTCAATTCCACAATTCCCTCAGTGTCAGAAAACCTGAACATTACTTTTGCATTCTCCACCGGCTCATTGTCTTCATCAAGTACTCTTACAATTGTCCTGCCGCTATTTTCCTCGGTTATTTTTTCAAGCATTATTTGAATTTCAGAGTTAATGTCGGAAACAACAACGCTTTTAGCAAAATAGCCCTCTCCAATGCCGCCTTCCTTTTTTGCTACAATCATGAAAGGACCAGCGTTTTTCACTTTGAATTCAACCGTGCTCGCATTCAAGCCAGTGTTCTTTTCTTCAATGAACAAGTCATTCAAATCCTTCAATTTAACTGTTGCGTTTTTTATTCTCGTGCCCGTAGCTTTATCCAAAACAACAACCTTTATTGAGCCAATTGTTTTTGGATTCATTTCAATGCTTATTTCGTTCGCCCTGCTGGCTTTAACTTCAACAAAAAGCACTCTAGCAGTAGCAAACTCGCTGGTTGGGTCTCCAACAAGCACATTATAAAAAGCAGGCACCAAGTCAGGGAATTCCACTTTTCCGTGGCCATTAGAATAAGCTTCATTGCTGTAAGAATCGCTTTCAATCCTCACCAAAAAATTTTTCTCCCTCAACAGTTGCCCGGATTCATCAACAATTTTAACCACAAGAGAGCCTTTCACTGGCTCTTTCTCTTTAAGCCTTAACACTTTTTCGGTTTCACCCTCTCTAAAGCTTGCCAGTGACGGTCTATAGTCAGGGTCTTCAACCCTTACACTCATAAGCCCGCAGTTAAGAGGCAACAAAACCTCAATTATTCCATCCATGTCTTCGTCAAATTCCCTCCAAGGAGAAATTGCCTTGTTTTCGCATTCAATTCTTGCCACAATTCGTTTGCCGGTAACAAGCCCCTTTGAATCCTCAAACAAAATGGTCCTCTTCTCTTCAAACCGCTGGGTTTTTTTGAGCTGGAATAATTCAAGTGAATCAGTAGATCCAACAAAAACAGTGAACTCTGCTTTTTGGAATCCTTTCTTTTCAACAAAAAACCTGACTTTGCTTTTTGCAGGCACTTTTATTTCCAAAAGGCCTTCACTGTTTGTTTTAGCTGAATTTTGAGGCAGACTATTAACACTGTATTTAACAATTGTATTGGAAACAGCACTGCCATTTTCATCTTCAAGTTTAACAGTCAATGAAACAGTTTTTTCTCCTTTAGGCCAAGGAATCAAAAAAATAAAAAAAGCACACAAAGCCAAAGCAACAAATATTGCAAAAGCAATCCTTTTCCAGCCAACCCTTTCAGCAACTCCAAGAAACGAATCAACAACAGCAAAATAAAGCTCTCTGAGGTTATCACCTAAAGGCATGCCATTCCCATTATTCAGTTTTTTTTCTTCTATTCTTCAGTGAAAGGCGCAATGCATTGCTGTGGAACGCTCTCCATTGTCTGTCCCAAAGTATTCTCCAAAACCTTTTCAGGGTTCCAGAAAAATGTTGTCCTTACCTCATTTCCATAGCCTGTAACGCAAACCTCTCCGGCTTCCACGAGTTGAAGAATGCTTTCAATTGATTCAATGTTCTGTGAAACTATGCCGTTCAAGTAAACTTGGTTTGTGGCATTAGAAGACGGAGAAATAAAACTCATTGAATCCATTCCCTCAACCGCTTTAAGTATTGATTCGCTTTCAAGCGGAGTGAAAAACATTGTTTTCAGGAACACGTTTCCCTTTCTTTTAATATTGCACCATTCAAGTCCATAACTGGAAGTGGAAAAAGATCCAGCGCATTCGGTCATGCCGACGCCGCCATGCAGGTCAGGTGTTTCCTGGTATGTTTCAGTCATTTCATTGTCTTCAAAATCATAGCAATGCTTTCCAATGCCAGTCCAAGTGGTAAGATAGCTTCCAACTTGCTGGGGTTCTCCGTCAACAGTAACGCTGTAAAAAGCAAATGCTTTGTCTGACTTGCCGCCGCTAACTTTAAGGATTATTGGAGTTGCCTTGCTTGGGCTTAAATTAATTGTTGTTTCCTCCAAGTCAGGGTTTCTCACAACATCCAGTATTACGCCTCTCCTTGTATTGTTCAGTGTGCGGAAGTCATCAATTCTGTTGGTGTAAACCCATCCGCCTTGCACTGGTGATGAATGAGCAATAGTGCTTGAATAAATCAACTGTGATGGATCATTGTTTATTTTAAGCGTTGCCGGGGATTCCTCCCTGAAATTGACTCCATAGCCTTGTCTTCCGTTTTCTGTTTTAACACCAACTAGTCCATCAAACGGCATGTAATAAAATGGCGAATTCGGCCTTGGAGTGTCAAGCCTGCTTAATTCAACCTCAATTGTTGCATTCGGCTCGCCTTCCCTGAAAAGACTCCAAGAGTCATCCTTGTACACAATGTCAATATTCACTTGGTATTTTCCCTCTGGAATAAAGTTGTTTCTTTCAATGAAATACGACTTAAAGGACATTAAATCATTGTTGGTAAAATACTGTGACAAACCGCCTCCTTCAGTGGAATAATAAGCAGGCGTTCCAAAGAAATCATTCTCGCAGAATTCATCGAAATCATTGCGGAAATCCTTTGTATAGCCATCTCTTATAAGCAATGCCTTGAAGTTCGAAAGCTTCATTGCCTCCTCCAATGCTGCATTGCCGGGGTTTGCTTTAAGGAAATCACTGAGCCTTGAAGTAGAATAAGGCTCACAAACCCTGAAAGCATTTGATGAACTGCCAACGTTAAGCTTTGCATTCAACGAATCATTGCCTGTGTCCAAGTTTTTGCATTCTTCGGTGCAAGTATTCAGCAATGGATTAATTGAAACATTAACAGAGTAAAGCCCTTCTCCAAGGTTTTCAAAAGAGCATTCAGCAGTGCTCCTGCTAATCAAATCAATTGAAAGCACTCCATCAGGGCATTCAACAACTGAACCATCTGATTCTTTGACCAGTTGTATAATGGTTTCCACTTGCATTTCCTTGTTGTTATTGCTTTCAATAGTTGCAATAACCTTTGCCTTCTTTCCATCTTTTTCCACTTTGACGCGTGTTATTGCAACATCTTCTTCTCTGTCACTCAATGCCTGTGAAACATCTTCAAGCACGCCGCTTTCAGATGGGCAAGTGAAAGTCTTTCCTGCAAGCAATTCATCAATGCGGTGAATCTTCTTCAAGAGTTCAATGGAAAACTGTGTTGCGTCACAATACGTTTCACCAGCGCCTTCGTCACAAGTGTCCATTGAAATTGCGTTCCAGTTCCATTTAAGCAATATTTTTGGCATTGCTTCAGCGCCTGTTTTTCCAATTCTTGTCCCAATCTTGCAGCTTTCACCGGGAATGTTAACCGGTTCTGGTTCCTCTGGCTTGTATGAATTGAACTGCAAGTGGAATTTTTGGAAATACTTGTCAGCGCTTTTTACTGTTAAATTGCTTCCATCTGCAGCAAATGATTCGGCTTCCTCCTGGCTGTAACCTGTTTCTTCACAGTTGTCAAACACATTAACAGCATCCCAAAGAGAATTCAATACATCCCACACATTTGAAATCTCCTCGCTTCCACCCGGAGCATAAGTTGTTTCATAGTCTCTCCTCTCTCCTTCCACTTTAAGAATTCTGTAAATAGGGCTCACTGGATTCTCCTGTGTTACTCCGCCGGAGTTCTGGAATATTATTTCTGTTTCTTTTCTTCCAAATTCGAGCCCTTCAGTTTTCTCTGTTTTCTCGTTGCTCATTTCAATGCTTATGCCTGGGGCATCGCGGTCCTCGCGCCCGCTTGGATACAGTATTCTCAAAGCAGTGATTGCAAGATCGTCTGCCACAACATCAAATGTAATTGTTCCCGCATTCTGAACAACCAAGTAATTGTAAGCAGAGCCAGCAACCCATCCAACAAGTAATCCTTCCCACATATTGTCAACATTGATTATGTTGCCAAGGCTTTCAGCCAATGGCCCGAGCACTGAGCCAACATCGATTCCTGCAAATGCCATAAGACCAGTTCTACTGCCAAAAACAGGCCTTTCTTTTGCCATGATTCCGGTTGGAACACAAGTGCCGCCAACACAACAATTATCCGTGTCAAGCGCTTTCACCATTGGAATTACACTCCAAGTGCAAGTCTGACCGCAAGTCTTTTTCTCGCATTGGCCGGCATCACATGGCACTCCACCCATTTCACTGCATGTGAGCAATTCATTGCTGCCTTCACTTTGATCTGTTGGGTTTTCTGAAGGCGGGATCACTTCACTGCCACCTGTACCAGTTTCAGGGCTTGCCTCTTCACTGCTTGTTTCAGGGCTAGGGCTTGGCTCAATTGCTGGCTCGTTAACTGTTTCGTTACTTGGATTTGAAGTATTTGCTGTGTTTGTGCTAGTTGCAGGTGTTTCTGTTTCAATTTTGGTGCAGGTTCCCTTGCAACAACGCGAGGTGTTTGAAGCGCTTATTAATGGCTCAGAGCACTCATAGCCCTTTGGGCACTTTATGCCGCCTTTTTCTTCACAGGATGGACCAATTGCATAAAACGGTCTGCCAAGAGATACTGCCTGCATGCCGCCATAAACAAGCCCAATTATTCCAGTAACAAAACCACTCCTTATTGCCTTGCATAAATTCTTTTCATTGAATTTTACTGTTCCTGAAACCCTTTTGCTTGGACAACTGTTTATTATTTTTCCAACATCAAATCCATCATATGGGTTATTCGGATCATCGTAAATATCGTATTCATAACGGTTTAATTTAATGCAGCCCTCTGTGGGCTCTATTAGCACTCTTATAAGTTTTGCAACTTCAAATTCGTTCTTTCCAGCTGCCCTGAATTTAACATAAATTGGATACTGTCCCGGAATTCTTTCCTCTGAAAGCACTGTGACAGTGTGAGAGTCATTGCTTCCCATTGTTATTTCCTTGCTTCCCACATTCAATTCCGAAATTATTCTCAAATCAACCTTTCCACCGCAGTCACCAGTGCTTATTTCAAAAGAGCCTTCCTCGTTTGGTTTTAATTTAATGAGGTCTTTGCTGAACCTCAAGCAAGAGTCCAGTGACACAACGGTTATTTCAACATCAATTGAATCCTGAAGCAATTGTTCTCCTGAAGCGGTTGGATTTTTTGCCTGCACCACAATTGTGGCTTTTGCGGTTCCAAAATTGCCTCCATCTGGAATGAATGAAAGCAATGCAGGCAATGATTCTTCCTTTCCAATGCTTTTCCTGATTATTTTGAAAAAACTTGGTCTTATTTCAAGGGAGTTTTCACCCTTAATGCCTATTTTGAATTCACCCAAGTGATTGCTATTCCATTCAATTTTAGCGCTTAAATCCTGCAATTCAATCGGCTTTCCGTTCACAGTGCAATTGTTTGAAATTGTCACATCTGCATTCCTTGGAGAAACCTCGGTTGCGTCCTTCCAGGAATGCTTGCTCAAAGAAAAACAAGCAGTATCATCAACTTCTCCGCCAAGTCCAATAACAACACTCAATGGCCTTTCAATAATCCATGTTTTTCCCGAAGAAAAAACCCTTGCAGTGAATTTTCCCTTAAGGGTTTTTGTTTCCTTTACCGATTTGCCGAAATCAGTAAGGAACATTTTGAGGGAAATATTCTTTGAGCTGTTTGCTGGAATGTTTTCTCCAGCATACTCGGAGTAAAGCCATTGGCCTGTTTTTTCAGTATCAATTAATCCTTCAAAGTCTCCAGTAACATCCAACAACTCTATTTTTAGGTCAAGGCTCGTTTTGTTCCTTAAAAGAACATTCAGGCTTTTTTCAGGAGAGGTTTGTGCATTCAATGTAATGTTCAAATTAGATGGTTCAACTTCTAAAATCTGGTCGTCCACTGAAAGCGTTTTCTCAAAAGGCATATAGTTTGCTTTTTGCACGACAAGCGAAAGTTTTTCTCCCGGAGTGAGCACTGGCATGATAACATCAGCAATTCCAAAGAATGTAGTGGTTTCATTTCCAAGCACTGAACCAAAGCGGTCCACTACTTTAACCGAAGCACCCTCTATTTCAAGCTCGCTTGCCTTGTCAAGTACTTTCACTGTCAGGGTTTGTTCTACCCCGCTTGGCAACAATCCAATGTCTTCAACATATTCTCCATCTTTTTTAAATTTAACACTCAACTCGTTTGCTGCAGCGCTGTCAATCACTATTTCTTTTTCAAACACAATGCTGTAACGGGAATGCACCTGAATCAAGAGCGATGAAGAAATTGCCGATTTTGGAGTGAAATAAATTGTTCCTGAAACATCCTTGCTTGGAGTTAGGTCTCCTATTTCCACCCAGTCAAGAATGGAAGAGTTAGCATTTCCTTCAATTTTGTCACCCTGAGGGCCAATTATTTGGTATTCTCCAATCAGTATTGCTGAATCCTTTGTCAAAACACGGATTTTTGCATTGTCAAATATATCGCTTTCAAATGGACTGTCATTCAATATTTTAAAAGACAACTTGTATTGTTTTCCAACAATTGCTCCGAATGAATCCGATACAGGTTGCATTATTTCATCTTCAATGTCCAAAATGCTTCCAGCAAAACACCACTTGTCAGTGCAAAGTGTTTCAATTCCAACTTGGAACAGCTTGACATCAGTGTTTGCATACAACTCTCTTTCTGTTTCAGTTGATCCAAGCGAGTTATCTTCCGGGTCTCTTACAATCTCTCCATTGTCTGTTTCAGCCCATGCCCTCCAATAAATTGGCACTTGTTGCCCCTGTTTGGTTATATCCTTTACCTTTATTTTTACCTCAACGTCAAATTTTCCACTGTTGAATTTTCCCCATTTGAAATTAATCCATTTAGCTCCGTCAGCTGTTTTAAACCTTGAATCAAAATCAAAGCCTTCATCCGGGTTATAAGAAGTGCCTTTTGAAATTATTGGAGCAGCTGGTGCATTATAGCCTTTAATGAAAACCATGTCCTTTTCCATCGTGTTTTCCTTTCCAGTGCGCACATGCAATCCAATGAATTTATAATCCTTGTTTTCAGGGATTCTTATCTGGAATTTTGCAGTGTATTCTTGACCAGCTCCAAGGATTGTTGCCTTTTGGTTTCCCTTAAAAAGCCCCAAGAATTTTGCCTTCATTTCACCGCTTATTATTTTTGGTTCAAGCATTACTTCAATTTCCTTTGTTGAATTGGCTGGAATTTTAACAGAACTCGAAGTATAATCAGTATAACCATCCTTTGAAACTACAACAAACACTTCTTCTCCGGCTTTTTCAGTGAATTCAATCCAACCGTTTTCATCCTGCACTGGCATTGGGCCCTTTAAGAGCTTGTTGTCGACTGCCCTTTTGAGTGCAACATCCGCAAAAGGCAATGGTTGCATTTCATCATCGAGCACCCTAACGCGGAGTTTTCCATTTGGAATAGTCATGCTCACATTATAAACAACCTTTTGGGATTCCCTGCGTATAAATTTCTTTTTATCACTCCATCCGCTCACGCTGCCCTTGAATGCAAAAACCATGTATGTTCCGGTTTCAACGCCTTTGAATTCAGCTTCACCGTTAATATCAGTAAGCAAGTTTTTGAATCCTACTGCATAGCCGTGTTCATCATAAAGTCCAACAGTTGCGTGTTCTATTCCTCGGCCTGTTTCATCAATTACTCTTGCTAAAAGAATTCCCCCACAGTCGCCAGTGTACTTTTTTATTTTCACTTCAATTATTTCATTGCTTTTTCTCACATTTTCCAGTCTTTGAATGCAGTAATCCTCATGGTTTACTATTAAAATATAGCCAATGTCTTCATGAATATTAAATTCCACTACGCCGTTTTGCGGTGTTTCCTTGTAGAATACTTGCTGGTTGCCTTTCTTGAATGTAACTCCAGCATTCTTCACTGGTCTGTTTGTGCGTTCATCAATTACCCTTACTTTAATGCTTCCAATAACCCTTTCCTCCAATTCCAGTTCTGTTCTCACCGTTCCTTTTGCCTCCAAGTCAAATGGAAGTGATTCTTTAACACTGAATCGCTGGGTTGCAAGGCTTCTCACAAAGTATTTTCCGGGAGAAACAGTAAATTCAACCTGCCCTGTTGTAGTATTCTGGCTGTCGACTCTAATGCCGTCAGCCGAGCCAGTGTCCTTGTAAAGATAAACAGTTAATTCTTCGCCGGTAATCAATTCACCGTGTGATTTAAGTGAAACAATTATTTTGCCTCTTTCATCCTCTGCCTCTGAAAGAAAAATTGTTCCATTATTGGTTACTTCCTCTGAAAGCTTTTTTTCATAGCCCGCAGCGGAAACATTAACCTTCAAATGCCCACAGTTCTTTGGAACAGCCACTTCCACTGTACCGTTTTCAGAGAATATTCCCGCAGGGTTTTCAGCGTCTTCATTAGAGCACTGGAATTCAATCCACGCCCTGTCAATTGGCTGGAAAAGCTTTTCGTCCATTATTTTGAACTTGACATACTCAAATGCCTTTTCTTCCACCAATTCCACTACTTTTTCAAACACTGGCTTGTTTAAAACAAACGAGCCCTCAAATGGCTTTGGAGAATAACCTTCTTTTTCAATGGAAATATACACCCTGCTTCCCAGGGGGATTTTTATTTTCTCTGTTTTGCCGTCCTCCGCAGTCAATAGGAATTTTTTAATGGTACCAGCTTCAAGGTCAACTCCAATGCCCTTTAATGGATTTCCCTGCTGGTCTTTAACCATTACCACGAGTTCAGATGTGGCAGTTGGAAGAGGCCCCTGTGTAAGAACAAACATCAAGCCAAGAGCAATTAAAACAAAAACCACAAGCAAAAGCAATGCAAAGGAGGGCACAACACTGTCAATTTTATCCACTATCTTGTAAAGTATGCGTGAATTAATCCTGTCAATTAACCTATAATACCTGTCCTCCAGGTGGAAGTACAGGTCCCTTGCAGAATCAACAATTCCCATTTTCATTACCCCGACTCATTTTTTTTAATCCTACCCATTTATTTATTGCTTCTTTACTTTATTAAACGTTTTTACGGCTTCAAATCCTCCAATATTTGTGGATTCCACCATAGCACAAGTTTTCCATTGTCCGGTTTAACGCAGACTTCGCTGCTTTTAATTCCCTGCACAAAGAACTTAAATGACGGTGGCTTAAAATTGTCAGCTGAAACATTAATGAAAACCGCTCCGCCGGAGATCCCCTTAACTTTATCAGTGCTTCCAATCCTGCCATCAAATGTTTTTGCCTTTATTTGCGTTTCTTCCTCTGCGCACACTAATTCGAGTGGCAAATCAACAGCTTTTCTTTCAAAAGGCATGAAAGCCAAAGCAATCCATTTGCCGGGTTCTTGCATTTTTACTTTTGCCATTTTTCTTTGCCCAACCCATTCAGAGCAAAACTCATAATTTGAACCATCATATGTTCCAAGCGAATCGGTTTCCTTTTTATCCTCTCCAATCCACCAAGTGAACAATTTTTGTGCATTTCCATAAAATTCATCAAATTTTCTGTCAAAGCGGTAAAAGACAGTGTTCTCCAAGCCGTCATTCCATGACAACTCCAATCCAACAGGTAGTGAAGGCAAGTACTTTATTGCCTTATTCTCCAAATCAATTTCCATTACTTTGCCTGGGCTTTCCATTGAACCTTGCAGTTCCGGGAATCCATCCACAAAGTTAATCTCCATTTTAGTCTTTCCGGATGCAACACTGTTTTCCGGAACAGTCTTCAATGCAGCATGCCCATTGGCTTGAGCCGAATCATAAAAGTAATAAATTTCCTTGTCACTGTTCTTTTCAAACACTACTCCATAATCTACATCGCTTTCCTCTGAAGCAAGCAATCCCTCGCTGGCATCAAATGGCAAATAAAAGAAGGGATTTTTTGCATAGTTTTCATTCAATTCATTAATCCCTTTATCCAATGCCAGTTTTATTTTGTACGACTTAACCTTTATTCTGTCACCATCAATAAAAACAGTTGGCGTAACCTTGAAATAATACTTTCCGGTTTGCACTTCAGTGCCCAGCGCATTAGAGAATTCGGAAGTGCTTTCATCAAACGAGGCATAATTCTCAAACTCCAATTCAGAGGAATCCAAATCAAACGAATAGTTTCCATAATCAATGAAGTTTTCCACAAAGTTCGGGGAATAATTATCACTTATAAGGAACGCGCTGTTAATTGCAGTAGTGTGGTTGTCAATGCATTCACTGCAATCAGCCAATTCATTCAATTCAGTTGCCTTCCCAATCACGAGCTCTTTTGTTGCATCGCTTAAATTATTCTTGTTAATCACTCCAACCTTGAATTCAATGCCAGAATAAAGCTTTTTGACAAAATCAAGCCATTGCCCTCTTGAATGTTTTTTGGTTGTAAAATTTGAAAACTGGATTGAAAAGCCGTCTTCGTTTTCCGGAGCAAGAGCAATTGAAACAAGGCCCTTGTGCAATTCCTTAAAGTCATTAAATGCAATAACCCAAGCGCCCAAATCCATATTCTGCTTGAATATTGCCTTATCACTGCCCACCAATTCAGTCCAAACCTCGTTGTCATTAATGCTTCTCGTAATGCCCACAATGTTTTCCGCTCCAAAATCGCTTCCATAGCATTCAATGAATTCTGCCTCAATGCCTTCAAGCGAAGAAGTTGGATTGCCTGTGGATGAAATTAATTCCTCAAGTGTGTGCTTTAAGGCGGAAGCATTAGAGCAATCTTTTTTCACTGGCTCAAGCAACGAGTCATTGTCTTTCATAAAGAACAGGAATTCCCTGCCGGTTTTTTCCTCTTTAATGGTTGTCTGCTTTTTTGAAAACCTGAAAAGGTTGCCGGGCTCCGGCACAAAGCCGTTTTTGAGCACTCTGGCATATTCAGGGAATTGGTTTATTTTTTTCACTGTTTCCTGCACTCTTGCAATTTTATGCCTCAATGAAAGCATGAATTGCACGCCATCACAATAATAGCCAGTACTGCCAGAAACAACACATGAATTCTCTCCAAAGTCATCCTCTTTCCAAGAAAAAGCCAAGTGATTAAAACCATAATCGTTGAAGGCTTTTTCACCTGTTTCATCCTCAGTGCAAGGGCTAAAGCCAGCGAATGTTTCAGCGCCCTCAGGCCTCAGCACTTTAACAGTTGAATGGTTTTTCTCAGAACAATCCCATTTATCGCAGGCAATTGCGACACATTCATATTCCTGCCCTGTTCTCGTCAGAGTGCTTTTCAATGAAAGTGAATTCTGTGAACCCTTTGAATGAGCAATAACCCTTCCATTATGCAACCAATTAATATCATAAGAAAGCCTGTCTCCTTCCGGGTCAACCGCTTTTGCAGTGCACACAATGTCATTCTCTGTAAGCGGTTTTACTGGTTCAATTGTCAGCTCTGGTGCGCTTGGAGGGAGATTCTCTTTTGGCTTTCTTTCAGACAACCAATTCCACCACTTTGAAAAATCGTAAGGCACTTGGAATGAAACCTGCCTTGGAGCAAAGCTCTGCATTGCTGAATCTGGTAGCCTGTAAGGAATGAAAACAACTCCAGGGGAAGTAACTGAAAAATTGTTAACAATAATATTTCCCAGTTTTCCAAGCTCCATTGCGCTGTCAAAATCGTCAAAGTCTTCCTTTATTTTCTCCTTCAAATTGAAAGAAAATTCCATTACCTCAATTGTTTGGTTTTCTGACACCTTTACAGTGTGCGGTGGCATTGCATAAAAGTTTTCAATAAGCGGGCATTGTTCTTTTTGCTCGCCATTGCTTTGCGGCGAATAACACACAAAGTTTTGCGGTGAAAGCATTTCAAGCCTGAAACCATAATCATAACAGCGATTGAAGACTGTGCCCTTTGTTTTAAAAATTCCGAAAAAATTCGGCTTGAAAACAGTGGGTTCAATTGAAGGCATGCATTTCTGCATTAATTCATCCAAATTCACTACTTGCACATCAACCGATCCTATAAATTCAAAGTCATCCTTTGAAGAAAGCGTTCTCGCATTCACTCCCATGGAATAAGAACCGCTTTTTACACCGGCTTCAACTCTGACATTTGAGCTTTTCCTTGGATTCAGCTCAATGGATTCCTTGTCCACAGAGAGTCCATCAGGCACATCAATGCTTATTTCAATAGTTTCATTGCACTCGTTTTTAAGCTTGAATGAAGCGCTGCTGTTCGAAGACCACTGCGTCGCGGCTTCACTGCCTGAACTTGAACTCCAGCCATTCACTCCATAAAAGTTTTGAGGAGCAGAACCATACATTGAATAATCCCCAACACCGCTTGGATAGGTTGAAAACCCATATGGCTGGTATGGCTGCGAGGAATAGAAATAATTGCTTCCAAGAGCCCAGCCCAGATTGCTTGGCTGGGTTTTAATTTTTAATGGTTCAGTGGCTTCAATTTTAACGCATTTTGAAAGATTGCTCAAAGAAATGGTTGTTGAAATTCTTGCTTCAACTGATTCAGTTCCATTAAACGAATTGTGCTTTGCCCTTAAAACAACAGCTGGCATTGAATCAGCGCTTTTAATTGTTTTATTGGGCGAAAAAGAAACAAGCAGTGCTCCATTGAAGTTTCCCTTTAACTCTGGAGCAAGTAGAACGAATTCAGTGCCAAGCTCTTTTTCCTGTGCCTTTAAGTCACTGCTTGAAACAAAAAAAGAGCCAACAGAATTATCAGCGCCCCAATCAATTCCTGCTTCCAAATCCCGCAATGAAACACTCTTGCCGTCAGCACTGCAAGCGTTTTTGAGTTTTACGCTTAGTTTTTTCTCTTCCCCGCCTGAAACAATCTCCCAAGAAACAGGTTCCACCAAAAGACAGTCCAGTGAATCAAGTTCCCCGCCAAGCAGAATTCTCACCCTCACAGGCACCTTGCTGAACCAGGTTTTGCCTGTTTTGCTGTTTGAAAGATAAAAGCCAATGCTTCCATGCAATATTTTTGTTTCGGTTAAATTCTTTCCCTTGTCAGTCAGCTTTGCAGTCAACTGAACAGGCAGTGATTCATTCAATGGCAGTTCCAATCCAATGAGTTTTTCAATTCCCCTAATTGAAACAAGTCCTGAAAGGGAATCGCTTATGCTCACGCCGGCAATTTCAAGCTTTACGGCAGTATCATTCAATAACTCCAAGTCAATCTGCTTGAAGTTCCTTTCATCAACCATTAAATCAAAATTAACCCTTTCTGGCTTTATGCTGATGATATCCTCGCTTATTTTAATAGTTTTTTTCAGTGTTCTATAACCGTTCTTTTTCACTTCCACTTTTAATTCAGAACCAGCATTGGGTGCTTCAAGTTCAAATGCAAACACTCCAGAACTGTCTGTTGTTCCTTGCACCAATTCATTTCCATTAAGGGAAAGCCTTACAAAAGCATTTGGTATTGCCTCGCCATCAACTGTTAAAACCTTGAACAATAACTGGTTGTCAATAAACGGCACAACCTGTTTGGGGACAATTTCAAGTTTCAATTCTTCTCCGGCTCTTACATTCACTTTAACTGTTTTTGTGAAGTCATTTCCAGATTCATTTGAAAGCGATATTTCAATCTGGTTGACTCCTTCTTTAATGGTTTCAAATTCAACGCTTGCAGAGATCGTGAGGTCCTGCGAAAGATTACCAATCTCTTTCAAAAATTCACTTGAATTTGCACTGCCCTCAATCTTTCTTCCAGTTGCATCAAATATCTTGTAATTTTTAAACAAAATGCCCTTTTCAGGGTTCTTTATGCTGAGAAACGCGTTTTTAAGTGTTCCGGCTGAAGAACGGTTAATGCGTAATCCAAGCGCATACTGGCTTGAAACATTAGCCGGAAAAGAATCAATTACAGCGCTCTTCAATCCTGTTTCCATGTCTTCAATGAAAACAATTGAGCAATAGCCCTCACTGCAGAGATTTGTTTGCCCGACAGTAAAAGACCTGTCATATGTTTTGGCATACAAGCCCTGTTTTTTTGGGCTTGAAGCATTATTTCCAAGCACTGCATCAATTGGATCCCTTTCATATCTGGCATTAACACCATAACCTCGGTAACTAATCTTTGTTTCCTCACCCATTGCCGCATTGTCTCTAATTTGTATTTCCACTAGCGCATTAAAAACACCCTTTGATGGCAAATGGTTTTTTCCCGGTTGGAATTCAATTTCAGCCCATTTGGTGCTGCCAGTGCTTGTCCTGTCAGCACTGCTGCCCATTGGCGGAGAAAAAGTGGAGCCAGTTTTAATGCTTCCAACAGTGGAAATGCTCCTAATAAAAACAATGTCTTCTTCAACAGAGTTTGTTTTTCCCTCTTCGCTGTTGCCAGTGAGAACAAACAAACCGGCTTTTTCATAGCTTCTTGGTAATACTACTTGCAGTAATGCTTTGTATGTTTCTCCTGCAGAAACGAAGTCACGCACTTCTTCGCCGTTAAGCGTCAGCTTCATTTTTGTTTCAATTTTTCCGGTTTCTCGCATTAATTCAGCTGTAATTTCCTTGGTTGAATTGTGCACTGGTACAACAGGAATTGAAGTAAACGGAAGGAAGCCATCTGCTTCGATTACAAAGAAAGCCTTTCGGTCAATTCTCACTGAAAACAATGCAGTGCCATCACTTGAGGTTTTCTTCTCTCCAATTTTTGCACCGCTAAAGGCATCAAATGCCTTGACTGTTGCATTTTGGACGCTTTGTCCTGAATCAAGCACTTTTACTGAAATGCTGCCTTCGCCTATAACCATTGTAACAGAAACGTTTACAAGTTCTCTTTCCTTGACAGTGAAATCATTGCTTGACACGCCGTCAAAGCCGTTCTTTGAACAGTACACATAATACTTTCCAGCTTCAATTGAGGGAAATTCAGCCATTCCATCCAAGCCAGTTATTGCTTCATAGCCAGTGAACTCTCCACTGGACAATTTTAATTCAACTTTTGCGTTTTCAACAGGTTTTCCCTTTTTGTCAACAACACTTACACTGATTGCGCCGCCGTTTTGCGAGGTTTGTTCTTTTAATGTTATTTCAAAGAACTCCTCTTGTGGTAAAACCTCAGCTCTTGCCTTGAAAAACCCTGGTTTGTCAACCACAATATCGTAAAGTGTCTGTGGTGGAACATTAAAAGTGTATTCTCCCGATTCATTTGTGTTGCCTGAGTATTCAGCAATTGATTCATTCTTCCTGTAAAGCTTTAAGCCAGCGTTTTTAACTGGTGTTCCCGTTGAATCCACAACCCTTATGTTTATTTTTTCTCTGGCAGCTTTCTCCATTTTTATGTTAAATGTAATGCTGTCGTTTTCATTCAATGTTTTTTTCTGAGTGGTAATGTCCTGGTATTCTGTTGTATCCATTACCTTCAAATAATAATCTCCAACAGGAACATCTTTGAACA
>JAFCFP010000038.1 GCA_017608575.1 Candidatus Iainarchaeum sp.
CCCCTTGTTTTTTTCAACCCACTGCAATGCGGAGGAAAAGACATTGTCTGCCGTTCTCGCCCTTGAGGTGATAGGTCCTTTTTTGCCTCTCTGTGCATCGAATAAGTCGAAGCCCTTTCCAAACCCTGCTTTTGACGAGGTGATAGCGCTACTGAAAAACCCGGCTGTTTTAAATCCGTTCTCGCTAAAATATTCCTGCATCAATTTGAGGTTTGGGTCGACAGCGTGAATGTTCGAGCCACCGCAGTAAATTCCGCTGAAAATGCTTTTACAGGAGGACATTGAAAAGGATGCATTGGTTACAGCATTGTTGAACAAAACGCTTTTAAAGGCAAACTTGTCTATAAAAGGGGAGGTTTTTCTCCCATACCCATAGCAGGAGAGATGGTCCGCGCGAAGTGCATCAACCAAAACAAAAACAAGGTTCACTTTTTCCACCAACTAAAACAGCATAGTGCAGAATTAAATAAAAATGCTTTGCATTTCCTTCCGCATGCAAACTATTTTCACCCCACTTCCGTTCCCCTTAGTTCCCTCAATCCACTTTTTTCTCCCATGAGGAATAGTATTCCTGCAATTGCAATTATTGCAGTGCTGAGCAGAATGAGCAGCGAGAAAGCCACTGCTTTTTCAGCGCTTGCAGAATAAATAGAGAAAAGAATAATGAGTGCTGTGTCCCTTGTGCCAATGCCAGAAAGGCTAACTGGAAGAAGGGAAACGAGTTCGATTAAAGCAGTGGAAAGAAGAATGAAAAGAAAGGGGAATTTCAAACCAAGAGAGAGGGCAAAAAAATTGTAGGATGCTGCAGTGAAAAACCACGAGGCAAGGCTTATCACAAACGCTGTCAAGAGCAAATTTTTGTCTTTAAGGAGAGAGTAAAAAGAGAAAAGAAATGAATCAAAGCCCTCTTTCAACCTTTCCCTGAACCTCTCTGGCACAAGAATGGAATAAAATGGTTTTAGTATTTTTTTAAGGAGTTCTTTGTTGAGCATTACATAAATTCCTGCAAATGCCCCCATTGCTAGCAATAAGAGCAACGGCAAGGAAACCAATGCAACGCCATAAGAATAGAAAAAGGATGCTGCGGAGAGAACACCGAGCACTACAAGTATTAAAAAATCCACAAGCCTGTCAAGAAAAACAGAGGAAAACGATTCACTCAACGAATGAACCCTTTTATTAATGAAAAGCGCTTTGGAAAAATCGCCAAGCTTTCCAGGCGTAAAAGAGCCCAAACCAATTCCAATAAAGTAAAGCCTTGCAATCCTTGCAAAGGCAAAAAAATGCTTTTGTTTTTTGAGCATTAAATGCCATTTTACAGAGCGGACTATTACTGTTAAAAATCCTACAAGAGTGCCAATGAAAAAAAACACAAGGTTTGTTTTGAGCAATGCTTTTGTGAGCTGAGAGAAATCAATTGAAAAAAGAATGATTACAATAATCAAAAAGCCAATTATAAACAGTTTTCCTTTCATTAGTGAAAATTAAATATAAAAGAAATTTAACCCTTTTTATCACAATCTTTCATGCTTTTGAAAGGATTTTTATTGATTATGGGGTTCATTTTCGTAGAAATAAAAGAGGTAAAAAAAATGAAAACAATTCTTGTAACTGGTTGTGCTGGATTTATTGGCTCGCATTTCACTGAGTTTTTGCTCAGTGAAGGCAAAAGCGTGGCAGGAATTGATAACTTTAATGATTATTATAATCCAGCATTCAAAGAAGAAAACATTTCAGGGTTTGTTGATAATGAAAAATTCACTCTTTATAGAGCAGATATCCGCAATAAAAAAGCACTTGAAAAAATTTTCAAAGAAAACGAAATTGAAAAAATAGTGCATTTTGCAGCAAGAGCAGGAGTGCGTGCCTCTTTGGAAAACCCACAGCTTTACATTGATGTGAATGTAAATGGCACTACTAATTTGCTTGAATTTGCAATAAAACATTCCATTAAGCAATTTGTGTTTGCTTCTTCTTCAAGCGTTTATGGATTGAATAAAACGCCTTGGAGTGAAGAGCAAAGAGTGGAATCGCAAATTTCACCTTATGCTGTAACAAAAATTGCAGCTGAACGCATGTGTTATGCTTATCATTCACTTTATGGATTGCCAATTACTTGTCTAAGGTTTTTCACAGTGTATGGTCCAAGGGGCAGACCAGATATGGCGGTTTACAAATTCACTGAACTTATTTCACAAGGAAAACCAATTGAAAAATATGGCAATGGAAAAAGCAAAAGAGATTATACTTTTATTGAAGACATAGTGCAAGGCATTAATGCAGCAATGCAGAAAAAATTAGGATTTGAAGTAATCAATTTGGGAAACAGTCGACCAGTGGAACTTGACTACTTAATTGAACTCATTGAAAAAAACCTTGGCATTAAAGCAAAATTCGTTGAAAAACCCATGCCTCCTGCAGATGTGCCCATTACTTATGCGGACATTTCAAAGGCAAAAAAACTTTTGGGATGGCAGCCACGCATTAAAATAGAACAAGGAATACAACAATTCATTGAATGGTTCAAAGAAAAGCGGCTTTAAAGTGCGAGCGAAAAAATCCTGCTGTAGAAAGAGAGTTTGTTGCTTAAATAGGCCCGGTTGCCCAAAGGACTGCACAAAACAATATATAAAGGGTTATATTATAACGTAACCCCTGGTGCCTGTGGCAGTTCGAGTCTGCTGCCCCGCGCTTTTTTTATTTTTTTATTGTTCTAGCAGGAATTTCCAGGCTGGAGTGAATTCGATTTGGAGTTTTTTTCCGTTTTTTAGTTTGAGGGTTTTTTTTCCTGTTTTGTTTTTTGTGACCATTGTTGCTTCTTTCAAAGAAGAGGAAATAAACAAATGTGAAGGTGTTGAATGCAAAAAACTGCCATGCAAGGTAGAGCGCTGCAATCCCTTGACTGGAAAGTGCCTTTATTCAAATGCAATTGATGGCACTGAGTGCAAGGGAGGCAAGTGCAAGGATGGTGTTTGCGTGCCAATTGCAGTTGTTCCTTCAACTCCTACGCCAAGCCAAAGCCCTTCAGTGACTCCAACAGGGCAAGGCAACGCTTTGTCCTGGGCTCCGGTTGTTATGGTTGTTTTGGCAATAATTGCAGCAATCGCATATTACTTATACATAAAAAAAGAAGGCAAGAAAACACCTCTTGAAAAAATAGAGAAAAAGCAAAAAATCCTGGAAAAGCACGAAAAGAAGCAGAAAAAGCCTTAATGCGAGGATTGAACCAAAAACCCTATTTAAAGGGCAATAATTAAAATAATAACGCAGCTAAAAGTTTACATAACAATTGCAATTCAATTGCATTGCAATTATAAGGCGGTGTTTTTTGTGCGTAAAAGAATAACCATTAGCATTCCAAAAGAACTCTATGATGAAATTGCAAAAGAAATCAAGGGAACTGGTTTTTCTTCGCCTTCTGAATGGATTCGCTATGTTTTAAGACAAGCAATCGCTTCTGCAAAAAACGGGGACAAAAGCATTATTTCTTTTCCCTATCTTGCAGGAAATTAGGTGCTCTTTTATGTTTTCAAGTAAAAACAAAAAAATAGCAGTCATTGGCATTGACGGTGCTGACCCGCAAATAATTGATTCATTACTTAAAGAGGGAAGAATGCCAACACTTGCAGAAATTAAAGATAATGGCTCATATGGCGAGCTTGAAACCACTCATGTTTCACAGAGCCCTGTTGCATGGTCAAGCTTTCAAACAGGCATGAATCCAGCAAAACACGGAATTTACGATTTTATTGTCAGGAATCCTGAAACCCTTGCACTTGACTTGGGGCTGGTGAAAGAAAAAAGAAGCTTTTCCGGAAAAAACGTTTATGAAAAAAGAATAATGGAAAAATCAATCTGGCATTTTTTGTCAGAACAAGAGATTGCTTCTTTAAGCCTTTTTATTCCTGTAACATTTCCCGCTGAACCAATTAATGGCATTCAATTAAGTGGAATGGGAACCCCTGATATTAAAGGCACTCAGGGAGTCCCAACACTGTATTGGAGTAACGAAATTGCAAAAGAAAAAGAGGACTGCAAATGGATTCCATTAAAGAATGAAATCAATTCAACGCTTTCAGGGCCTTCCGGCTTGCAGGTCCCAATCAAATTCTCCATTTCAAAAAAAGGACTGTTGGTGGAAATAGGCAGGAATAAAAAATTTGTAAAAGAAAATGAATGGAGTGACTGGTTTTTTGTTGACTTTGACGGCATTGAAGGAATGTTCCGCCTTAAAGTGCTAAAGCTTTCAGGAAATGAAATCAAGATTTATGTTTCGCCAATTATTCACTCGCAACGAAATCCAGCTGTTCCAATAGCCCAACCAAAAGAGATTGCAAAAAAACTCCTTGAAAAAACCGGTTGTTTCAAATGCGTAAGCTTTGAATCTGATGTAAATGCATTGAAAGAAAAACTCGTGGAAGAAAACACTTGGATTGAGGATATGCAATACACCTTTGACCAAAGGCTTAAAGCCACTGAATACCTGGCAAAAAACACTGAATGGAATTTTTTCGCTGCAGACTTTTTTCCAGTTGACCGCGTTCAACACTTGTTCTGGCGCTATATTGACAATAAAAATCCATTGCATGAAGAGCATGAAGAATACTCTCGCACCATTTATGAAACATACGAAATGGTTGATGAGGAAATAAACAGTTTAATCAAAGCGCTTGGAAAAGATACATTAGTATTTGTAATATCCGATCACGGCTTTGCACCCTATAGGAAAAATGTACAATTAAACAAACTGCTCGCAGAAGAAGGCTTCCTTGAAATGAAAGCTGGCGGTTCAACATATGGAGACATTTATTGGGGCAAAACACAAGCATATGCCCTGGGCTTCAGTTCAATTTACATTAACCTTGAAGGCAGGGAACGCTTTGGAATTGTTTCAGAGAAAGACTATGAAAGTGTGAGGGAAAACATTATTTCAACGCTCAAAAGATTTTCATTTGACGGATTGAAGCCATTTAAGGACGCAAAAAAAAGCGAAGAAATTTATTCAGGAAAACTTTTAACAGAAATGCCTGACATAATTCCAATCTACAAAAAAGGATTCCGCATTGAAAAAAGCAATGTTTTGGGTGGCATGACTGACAATGAAATAATCCATGACAACTTAAATAAATGGAGCGGCGACCACATTGGGCCATTCCAGCTTTCAGAAAACAAGGGAATAATTTTTTGCTCTGAGCCATTGAACCTCAAAGGAGCAGGAATCATGGATTTGGCTCCAACTGCTTTGGATTTTTTTGGAATTGAAGTTCCGCAAAAAATGGATGGAAAAAGCTTATTGGAGGAATAAAAAATGAATCACTTGAATGCATTGGAAAGCAAAAGCATTTACATTATCAGGGAAGCATACGAGCAATTCAAAAGGATTGGAATGCTTTGGAGCATTGGAAAAGACTCTACAACACTGCTCTGGCTTTGCAGAAAAGCATTCTATGGAAGACTGCCTTTTCCGGTAATACACATTGACACATCATTCAAATTCCCACAAATGTATGCATTTAGAGACAAGTATGCAAAAGAATGGAACCTAAACCTCATAATCGGCAGGAACGAAAAAGCATTAAAGGAAGGCATGAATGTAAAAAAAGGCGCTTTAGCATGCTGCACTGCGTTAAAAACAAATGCTTTGAAACAGGTTATTGACAAATACAAATTCAAGGCATTGTTGTTGGGAATCCGCAGAGACGAACATGGAATTAGGGCAAAGGAAAGATATTTTTCACCAAGAGACACTGACTTTAAATGGGATTACAAAAACCAACCACCAGAACTCTGGGACCAATACAAATCCAAAGCAGAGGGAGAAACACACATTCGCGTTCACCCAATGCTTCACTGGACTGAGCTGGATATTTGGCGTTATATTCAAAGGGAAAAAATTCCCATAACAGAAATGTATTTTGCAAAGAACGGTGAACGCTATCGAAGCCTTGGCTGCATGCCTTGCTGCCACAAAGTCAAATCAAAGGCTTCAAGCATTGATGAAATAGTGGAAGAATTACGCACCACTAAAACCGCGGAAAGAGCTGGAAGAAGCCAAGACAAGGAACAGGCTTACATGATGCAAAAACTGCGCTCTTTGGGTTATATGTAAGAGGTGGCGGAATGGATATCTTCAATATTTTGTTGTTTACAGCTGTCGGCTTCTTTGCCCAGCTAATTGACGGCGCACTTGGAATGGCTTACGGGGTTTCTTCCACGAGTTTTCTTTTATCGCTTGGCATTCCGCCGGCAAACGCGAGTGCCGCAGTGCACACTGCAGAGATTTTCACTAGTGGTGCTTCAGGGATTTCACACTACAAGCAGGGCAACTTAAACAAGAAACTGATTAAGAAGCTTATACCAGCAGGTGTTGTTGGCAGCATTCTTGGAGTGCTGGCAATTACAAGCTTTCAAAATTCTTTGGTAAAACCCTTTGTTGCAGTTTATCTCTTTGTAATGGGCGCGATAATACTCTACAAGGCTTTCAAAAGGATTCAAACCAAAGAAATTACAACAAAAATCAAGCGACTGGCAATTATTGGCGGTTTCTTTGACGCAGTTGGTGGCGGTGGATGGGGACCTATTGTTACTTCAACTCTTATCGCAAGGGGCAATCACCCGCGCTATACGATTGGCTCAGTCAACCTTGCCGAATTCTTTGTTACAATTGTGCAGGTTGGACTGTTTCTAGCTATTCTTGGCCTTGTGCATTTGGAAGTAATCATTGGCTTGATTGTTGGAGGCGTTATTGCTGCGCCGTTCGGTGCAATTGTTTGCAGGAAAATATCACACAAAGCCCTCATGGTTATAGTTGGCATATTAATAATGGCGCTTAGCATTAGAACCATTGTAATGGTGATATTATGAAAAAAGAAAAAGAGCACATGAAAATTGTCATTGTTGGACATGTTGATCACGGCAAGTCAACACTAATTGGCAGGCTTTTTTATGACACTGATTCAATTCCAAGGGAAAAAATTGAAGAAGTGAAAAAGGCATGCAAGGATCTCGGAAAAGAAATGGAGTTCGCTTATTTAATGGACCACTTGCAAGAAGAACGTGAACAAGGCATTACAATTGACACTGCTCAAACATTCTTCAAAACAGCGAAAAGAAACTATGTAATAATTGATGCTCCAGGCCACAAAGAATTCATTAAAAACATGATCACTGGCGCTTCGCAGGCAGATACTGCAATACTTATTGTTGATGCAAAAGAAGGCGTTCAAGAACAAACAAAAAGGCATGCCTTCATTCTTGGATTGCTTGGATTAAAGCAGGTAATTGTTGTATTAAACAAAATGGACCTCGTTGAATTTAAAGAGGAAAGATTCAATGAAGTGAAAAAGGAAATCATTGAATTCCTTTCCACTCTTTCAATTAAGCCAGTTCACATAGTTCCGGTTTCAGCAAGACTGGGAGACAATATTGCATTTAAAAGCACTAAAATGAAATGGTATTCTGGTTTAACTGTTCTAAAAGCACTGGATTCATTAAAGCTTGAAACGCAATCCATAAAGCCATTGAGGTTTCCAGTTCAAGGAGTGCTAAAGGTTGGAGACAAACGGATTTTAATGGGACGCGTTGAATCCGGTTCAATAAGTGAAGGACAGGAAATTGAATTTTTGCCATCTGGAAAAAAAGCCAAAGTAAAATCCATTGAAGAATTCCTAAAAGAAAAGCATTCAGCCATTGCTGGAGAAAGCACTGGCATTACAATTGACCAGCCATTGTTTATTGAACGCGGCGAGGTTGCTTTTGCTGGCAGAAAACCGTTTGTCAAAAATGAATTCAACGCCAGCATTTTTTGGATGGCAAAACAGCCATTCAAACTCGGAGAAAAACTTGTTTTTAGGTGTGCAACACAGGAAACAGAGTGTGAAATAAAAGCAATAAAGAGCAGGATTGATTCTTCAACGCTTAAAACAATTGAAGAAAATTCCACAGAATTGAACGAAAATGAGGTTGGAAAAGTGATAATTAAAACCAAAAAACCTGTGGTGCTTGAAAATTTCAATGAAATAGAGGAATTGGGCAGATTCGTTTTGGTGCGCGGTGAAAACGTGAGCGCTGGTGGCACTATTTCCTGGCTTTAAACCATTCAATTGTTTTTTTAAGCCCTTCTTCAAGCTTTACTTTGGGCTTCCATCCAAGTTTTTCCATTGCAAGCGAAATATCAGCTTTTCTTTTCAATGGATCATCCTCTGGCAATTCCCTGAATTCAATTGGTGATTGCGAGTTAGTGAGGGATTTTATTTTTTCAGCAAGATGCAGTATTGTTATTTCTTCTGGATTGCCAATGTTCACAGGCATTGAATAACTCGAATTCATTAATGCAATCAATCCAGCAACTTGGTCTGAAATATAACAAAAAGAACGCGTTTGACTGCCAGTGCCATAAACCGTGATTGGCTTGTTGTGGAGAGCCTGCATTATAAAATTCGGAATAACCCTGCCGTCATCAGAACGCATTTTTGGCCCATAAGTGTTGAAAATTCTTGCAATCCTTGCCTCAAAACCGTATTTTTTTGAAAACTCCATTACAGCTGTTTCCGAAAAACGCTTTCCTTCATCATAGCATGAACGCAATCCAACAGTGTTAACGTTACCATAATATGTTTCCTTTTGGGGGTGTTCTTTTGGGTCACCATAAACCTCGGATGTTGAAGCTTGCAGGAATATTGCATCCTTTTTTCTTGCAAGCTCCAATGCATTAATGGTTCCAATTGAGTTCACTAAAAGCGTTTCGAATGAATTTTTTTGATAAAAAACCGGAGAAGCAAGGGATGCGAGGTTGAATATTTTGTCAATGTTTTCCTTTAATGCAATCTCCTTTGTTATGTCGTGTTCTATGAATTTGAAATTTTCGTTTGAAAAGAATTGTTCAATGTTTTCCATTCTGCCGGTTGCAAAATTGTCAATTCCTATTACTTTGTTGCCTTTTCCCAGCAAAAATTCGCATAAATGCGAGCCAATGAATCCAGCTGCACCAGTCACAACAATTGATTCCATTTTTTTCACTTCAAGGAGAAAATTCCTTTCTTGCTTTTTCAAGCGAGGCAAAAGAACCGATGTCAAACCATTTCCCTTCAGGCGCGTGTCCGTAAACCTCACTGTTTTTATGAAGCCATTCAACAAAATTGCCAGGAGCATCCAGGCTGTTTCCTTCCCTGACATATTGTTCAAGCAAAGAAATTGATTTACGCGTGTAAAAATAAATGCCGGTTGAAGCAAGCGTTGAATTCGGTTTTTTTGGTTTTTCCTGAAAAGCAGTCATTCTGCCATTTGAATCAACGCTTACAACGCCGTACAATCTTGCCTTTTCCTTGCTTCCAACATCATACAATCCAACAACAGGGCTGTTTTTTTTCCTGAAAACTTCGTGGATTTCCTTCAATGAAAAATCAAAAAGATTGTCGCTGCTTATTACAAGAACATCATCATCTATTTTTTCCTTTTTGATTACAAAATGTTTATCGCCTATTGCTCCAAGCCTGTTTTTTTCAGAGGAAGTGCCATCATTCAATACCTTTATTTTGATTCTTGTTTTTTTTTGAAAGGAACGCGCCCATTCGCTGAATTGATTGAAAAAACGGGCATTTGTTACAATGAACACTTCATCAATTTCGTCAATTTCCTCTATTTTTTTCAAAATGTGGTTTATCACTGGCTCTCCTTTTACCTCCA
>JAFCFP010000090.1:0-1793 GCA_017608575.1 Candidatus Iainarchaeum sp.
CTTTGACGTTGTCGTCCTCAATTCAATGGTTGAGCACTTAAAGTATGCAGAAAAAGCGTTGCGCGAATGCAACAGGGTGCTACGAAAAGGCGGAAAAATTCTTGTATGGATGCCCACAGTGCAATCAGACTGGTTGTTGAAACTGCTTTCATTCTTCGGCCTGCTGGGAAAATTCAAGCATGAAAGATATTATGGTTCGAATGAGTTCATAGGCGTGCTGGAAAAGGTGGGTTTCAGGGTTCTTCGCGGGGAATACCATAATCTTTTCCTTAATGTTTTTTTGTGGGAGAAAATTTGAAATGAATAAAAAAGATCTTCTGAAGAATGTTTTCATTTCGATTTTTTCGATTGTTTTTTTCTTCTTTGCTTTTGAATTGGTTCTTTCTTCTTTTTGGCCATCCAGTGATTGTCTCCATGAAAACGACGTAATTGGGGGGAGGCTTGTTCCAAATATTCAGGGCAACTATGTTGGAAAAGAATTTTTTGTCAGGGTAAAGGCAAACTCTTTTGGTTTCAGGGATGTAGAGCACGACATTGAAAAGCAACTTGGAACAAAAAGAATTGTCCTTCTGGGGGATTCTTTTACTGAGGCTCTCCAAGTGCCCCTTGAAGAGACGTATGCAAGAAGGCTTGAAAAAAAACTGAATAATTCCTGTTCAGAAAAATTTGAGGTAATTAATCTCGGCGTTTCCGGGTTTGGCCCGGCAAACTATTTTCTTGCATTAAAGCACTATGGCATTCAGTTTAAGCCCGACTTGGTGGTGGTGGCATTTTACAATGGAAACGATTTCGACATGCTTGGAGAAAAAAGTGATTTAGCATATATGCCTAAAGTCACTTTTGAGGATGGAAAAGCCATAATCAAAGACAGGGTTATAGAAAATGGTTTTAGTGAAGGGATGAAAAGGCTAATAAAGAAAGTTTTTCCAAAGACCTATATCTTTCTCAAAGAGAACCTGAAAAGGGCGTCAGTTGCAGCAGAGCTTTCAGCACCAGAAGTTCCAAGCCATTTCTTGGTTTTTCAAAAAAATTATGATGCAAATTTGGCAAGGGGGTGGGAAAAAACAAAGGCAGTTCTTTCAGCTATTAACGCCAAAGCAAGTGAAACAAATGCAAAAACAATACTGGTTTCAATTCCAGCCAAGTTTCAGTTATCAAAAAAGGAATTTGAAGAAGAATTTCAGAAATACCCTAAAATGGAAGAAAAGGAATGGGATTTGTTGAATGTGGAAAAAGAACTGGAAGCATTCTCTAAGAAGGAAGGAATAGAGTTTTTGCCTCTGGTTGAAAAATTTTCAAAATTGCCGGAAAAGGAGAGGGTGTCTTTATATTACAAACTAGATGGTCACTTTTCAGGCATGGGACACAAAGTTGCATCTGAAGCATTATTTGAGAAAATAAAGGAAATCGGCGAGTGTCAACTGGTGGAGAAATGATTTTGAAAAACCCATAAAAGGTTTTTAAAGGATTACTTTGTTCCTTTTTTACTGTATATTTTCAAAGCCCTAATAAGCGTGATATTTAATGAGATTACCTGAAATTCTCGGATTTTTTTTTGGAATGCTGCTTTTTTTCACTGTTTTGCTGTCTGTTTTCACACATTCATTGATTCAAAATGCGCTAATAATATTGTTATTCCTTGTGATTAATCTTTTGGTTGGTTTTGTTTTTCCAAGTCTTTTTCCAAGTTCTGGTGTTTTTGGAGGTTTAAAGTCGGGGTTGCGCTTTTTTGGAGAGAAACTGAACTGGGTTGTTGTGGCGGCAGTGCTGGGTGTTGTGTATGTTTTTGCAGT
>JAFCFP010000090.1:1833-2920 GCA_017608575.1 Candidatus Iainarchaeum sp.
ATAGAACAGCTTGGAAAAAAAAGGACTTATCCAAGTTAGAGTTTGATGAAATGTTTTGAGTGGTTTTATGGATGTGTTGGGAGTTTCAGCGTTCTACCATGATTCTTCTGCAAGCCTTTTGCGGAACGGAGAAGTAATTGCTGCCGCTCAGGAAGAGCGTTTCACAAGAAAGAAACACGATTTGGGCTTTCCAAAAAACGCCATTGACTATTGTCTTAAGGAGGGCGGAATAGAAATTAACGATTTGCATTGCATTGCATTTTATGAAAAGCCATACTTGAAATTCGAGAGGCTGTTGTTCCAGTTTATTGAAACTTTTCCACGTTCAATAGGCGCATTTGTTGATTCTATGCCAATTTGGCTCACAGAAAGGCTTGTCTTGCCCTCCTTTTTCAAGAAGCTTGGATATAATGGCAAGATTTATTTCCTTGAACACCACTTGAGCCATGCTGCATCAAGTTTTTTGTGTTCGCCTTTTGATGAGGCAGCTATTCTTACTGTAGATGGGGTTGGAGAGTGGGCCACGACCACATTAGGATATGGAAAGGGCAATGAGATTAAAATATTAAAGGAAATTCACTTTCCCCATTCCCTCGGTCTGCTTTACAGTGCGATAACTGCATATCTTGGTTTTAAGGTTAACAATTCTGAGTATAAGGTAATGGGCTTGGCGCCTTATGGAAAGCCGGTTTTTATGGATGAATTTGACAAACTAGTAAAAGTTTTTAAAGATGGAAGCTTTGAGTTGGACATGGATTTTTTTGCCTACCACTACAAAAAAAGAATGATGTCAAAAAAAATGGAGGATTTATTCGGCAAGCCAGCTAGAAAGTATGGAAGCGAACTGACCGAATTCCATAAGAATGTTGCAGCCTCGTTGCAGAAAAAAACCGAGGAAGTTTTGTTTGGGTTATTGAACAATCTTTTCAAGGAAACTGGTTGCAGGAACCTCTGTTTTTCTGGGGGGGTTGCATTAAACAGTGTTGCAAACGGAAAGATTTTGTCAAACACCAAATTTGAGGACTTTTTTGTGCAACCCGCTGCAGGGGATGCTGGAACAAGCATGGGAGCGGCATTGTATGTTTAC
>JAFCFP010000039.1 GCA_017608575.1 Candidatus Iainarchaeum sp.
TGTTGTGGAATATTTTGTCCCACAACAAAAACAGGAAACCGGCACTGACAATCTGCAGCGTTATTCTAATTACAATGAATTAATTGCTTCTTTTTCAAATGCTTTCTCCAATTCCTCAAGTTATCCTTATTTGTATGGCTTGCGGGAATTTGGAATGCCTTTGATGACTGCAAACAAAGCAGTGGCTTCGGCTGAAAGCGGTTCTGCTGCTGGCACAGAATATTCTACAACAAACGTTCAAGTGGAAGGAGTGGATGAAGCGGACATTGTTAAAACTGACGGCAAATATGCTTATGTTGTTGCCGGTGGAAAACTTTTCATTGTTGATGCGTTTCCGGCAGAAAATGCAAGCATTGTTTCAACAATTGAATTTGAAAAAGGGAGGGCAATTGAATTGTTTGTTTCAGGAAACAAATTGCTTGTGTTTGCTAACAATTATGCTTATGACAATGAAAAATGCGTTCAAGGAGAAAAATGCTTTGGATACAACGGCTTTGTTTCGGCGATTCTTTACAATATAAGTGACAAAGCAAACCCAGTGCTTGAAAAAGAACTTGACTTTGAGGGCTCTTACCTTAATTCAAGGCTTATTGATAACACTGCTTATTTTATAGTGAGGAGTTATCCCCGTTATCCCATTTATGAAATAGTTAAGGATGGAAACCTTCAAGGAAAAAACATTATTCCACGCATGAAAATAAACAACAAAGAGGAAACAATTGCCAAAGCAGAGGAAATTGGTTATGTTCCTGGAGTTCTTCCAACCAATTTTGTTTCAATTGTTTCATTGAACCTTGGAACAGGCAAAATGGAGAAAGAGGTTTTGAGTGCAGCGGGAAATGCAATTTATGCTTCAAGGGAAAACCTTTACATTACAGCTCCTGCTTGGAATGAAGAAACTGAACTGCCTGTTCCACTGAAAGCAGTTGGAAGTGTTTTTGTGCCAGAATGGCCTAGCGTTGAAAAAACATCCATTAGCAAATTCAGGCTCGAAAATGGAAACATTGAATTTATTGGAGAGGGAATTGTTCCAGGCAGGGTTTTGAACCAGTTTTCAATGGATGAATTCAATGGGTATTTCAGGATTGCCACAACCGTTGGACATGTTTCAAGAAGCGCTTCAACAAGCAAAAACAATGTATATGTATTAGATAAAGATATGAAAGTGGTTGGATCACTTGAAGATTTGGCTCCAGGTGAAAAGATTTATTCAGCGCGGTTTATGGGAAACAAGTGTTATTTGGTGACTTTTAAAAAGGTTGACCCCTTGTTTGTGATTGATTTGAGCAATCCGGAAAACCCAAAGGTTTTGGGAAAGCTTAAAATCCCGGGCTATAGTGATTACTTGCATCCAATTGATGAAACACACATTCTTGGCTTGGGAAAAGAAACAATTGAAGCTGCAAAAGGCGATTTTGCATGGTATCAGGGAATCAAAATGGCAATATTTGATGTAAGCAATCCAGAAAACCCAATAGAATTGAGCAAAATAGTAATAGGAGACAGGGGCACTGACAGTTATGCCCTGCATGACCACAAAGCATTCTTGTTTGACAAAAAAAGAGAATTATTGGTCATTCCAATAACCCTTGCAGTAATTCCCGAAGAACAAAAAAAGCCACTCGGTGAAGAAATGGTTTATCCCACATATGGAGAATTTGTTTTCCAGGGAGCGTTTGTTTTCAATGTTTCAGTGGAAAACGGAATAACTGAAAGGGGAAGAATCACCCATGTAACAAAAGAAGATGAACTAAAACGTGGCTACTATTATGGAAGTGATTATTCAGTGAAGCGTTCTTTTTTCATTGATGGCGTGCTTTACACTCTTTCAGACAGAACATTGAAAGCAAACAAATTGGATTCATTGGAAGAAATAAGCAAAGTGAATTTTGAAAAATCAAGCGAAACCTATTACCCCCCTTATTACAAATAAAAAGCATTGAAAAAGGAAAAAGGTTCAATTTAAATCCTTTTTCCTCTTCTTTTTTCTTTTTTGGGTGTTGTGGTTGGATTTTTTTTCAGTGCCAGAAATAAAAAAAATAATTAACAATCCTTCAAGTGAACAATTGCGCGAACTTGCACGAAAGGATGAAACAACCACTGAGTTTGGCTCTCCAAGTTATGTGGGAAAAGTTCGCTCGCGTTCAGCCAAATTCACAAAGAATACAATTGATGACAAACTCGATGAAACTGATTTTAAGGCATTGAAAGAAGTGCATGATTTTTTGCGCCAAAAAGGCGAAATGATCCAAGTTGACAGAACAATGGGTGAATCGAAAAAATTCCATTGCAGGCTTTTCGTGTCAAAAGATTATGCAAGAATTGCTTTTGGTTGGAGTGAACTCTTGAATCCAATTCAAAACCCATTGCCAAAACCAGACATGGTTACAATAATGTTGCCTGAATGGAATGAAAGAAAAATACTCGTTGCAGCAGAAAAAGGAATAACCTTTGCTTTGGGTTCTGACTATATTGGCGAAGCAAAAAAAGCCTTTCTCAGAATGTGGATGTATTTGGTGAAAAAAAGAGGCGGCCTTGGCTTGCATGCTGGAAGCAAGCTTGTAAAGATAAAGGACTGCAATGGAAGAATGAAGGAATTTGGACAGCTTTTTTTTGGATTGAGTGCCACTGGAAAATCCACTCTAACAGGCCATGGCCTTGGCTTAAAAGGCAAGGAAAAAGCCTGGCTTGTGCAGGATGACGTTGTTGGTTTTTTTGACAAAAAATGCATTGGCACTGAAGGCAAAGGCTTGTTTATTAAAACAGAGGGAATTTGCGCAAAAGAACAGCCGGAGTTGTTTCATGCATTAACGCAGCCAAACGCAATCCTTGAAAATGTGTGGGTTGACAAAAACGGAAAGGTTGATTTTTTTAATTACGCCCTAACTTCAAATGGCCGCGCAGTAATCCAGCGCTCTGAATTGAAAAACGCGGCCAAATCAATTGATTTGCAAAAGGCAAACCACTTGTTTTTTATTACACGCAATCCATTAATGCCACCAATTGCACGTTTGAGCACTGAAAAAGCAGGCGTTGCCTTCATGCTTGGAGAAAGCGTTGAAAGTTCTGCTGGTGATCCTTCAAAGGCCGGGCAAAGTGTTAGAGTGGTTGGCACAAACCCTTTTATTGTTGGCAAAAAAGGCGAAGAGGGAAACAGGCTTGTCAGCATTCTCAGGGAAAACCCTCAAATTGAATGCTTTTTGTTGAACACTGGGTTTGTTGGAGAGGGAAAAAATGCAACAAAGGTAAGGGTAAAGGACACAATTCAAATAATCAAAAAAGTGTGCCGTTCGGAGATTGAATGGAAGCCAGAGACAGATTTTAGATTTGAAATGCCTGTTGAATTTATTGGAACAAGTTTTGATCCTCGGATTCATTATTCTCCGGAAGAGTTTTCAGCAAAAATGAAAAAACTCAGAAAGGAAAGAAAGGAATGGCTTTCACGCTTTCCAGAGCTTTTACCGGAAATAAAAAAGGAAATCTATTAGGTTAAAGCCTTGCACTGCGGAGCTTTAAGGCTGGCCCGATTAACAAAGCATGCTTTTCCAAAAACCTTAACTCAATGTCGTGAAGAAAGATTGAAATTTTTTGCTTTTCTTTTGTTTTTTCAATTAATTCAAGCAATGCTGCAAGTTTTTCTTTTTTTAACAACAGGTTTTTTCCTTTTATTTCTCCCCCGAGTTGTTTTTGAAAATGCTCCAGCAGTTCTTCATTGTTCGATGTTACTGGAAACTCATTCAATCCAGCACGGTTTGCATAATTCAATGCAAACCTTTTAAGCAAGCCAATGTTTTCTGTTTTTTTGGAATTCTTAAAATCCATTTCTTTAAGGGAAACAATATGCTTGTTTAGGACTCCTTCCAAATACGAGTAATGCCTTGCTTTTACTCCAACTTTTTTCTTTAAATCAATAATATCCGATACAAAAAAACTGGAGCTTTCCTTCGCTATTTTGAGCAAATCCTTGTCCTGTTTTCCCCGCTCAATGAGTGTTGACAAAAGCTTTACAAATTCGTCTGGGTTTTCTTCAGCTCGCTTTTCTTTGACCATTTTGTTTATTTTAAGCAACAATTTATTTTTCATTTCCATGTTTACTTTTGCAATGCCTTTGTTTGTCAACTGGATTAAATCGCCTCTTTTTCTTATGAATCCAAGGGCGTTTAGGTCTTTGAGTGTTCTGCTTAGCGCTGCACGGGCAGAATTAATGTTTGAATAATCACCCATTATTTTGTTTAATAAATTGTTGTATTCGATTCCATTGCCTTGTTTTGCAATTAAGAGAATTGAAGTGCGTGAAGCCATATAATAAATTGCCTCAAAACAATTGAAAAAACTTGCCCAGTTATTTCACCAGTTCTGGTTTTTTCATTCTTTTTGGAATGACAAAGTAGTGCTTTGTGCCACAAACAGTGCATTCCGCCAAAAAGGTTGGACGCTTGTTTTTTTTCTTCACTGTTGCAATTGCTTGGTATTTGCCACCGTAACCTGCAGTGTGCACTTCGTGCCTTCTCGTGCCCTTGGATTGTTTTCTAGGCGACCTTGTTTTGAATTCTTTGAGCTTGTGCTCAGTGTGCCTTTTGCACTTTTTGCAATATTCCTTTGTTTTTGCTGGAATCTTCATTTAAAACACCAAAATCAGCGCAATTTGTTTAATAATTAAAAAAAGAAGCATTTAAAAAGGAAATTGTTTTTTTGCTTTAAAGCCTGCTTAATTGGCGCCTTACTTTTGGCGGAACTGGCCTTTCAGCCCTGAGCACTTCTTCAGCTTCTTTCATTGAAAGGTTTGCCACTCCTGTGAGAATTTTCAAAGCCCTGTGCCTGTTCTCTGGTCTTATAAGGGCCGTTCTATAAAGTTGAGGTCGTTTTCTGATTGGTTTACCCATTTAATCACCCCTGTTTCTGTGAATTAATATTTATTGGCTTAGTCTTTTAAATTCTTGCTGTTTTTTTGCTTTAGGGCAAGCAATGCCTGTCTTTCAAGAACAAGCAGTTTAATTGCTTCTTTTTCAGGCAAATCGTTCATTGCTTTTAGTTCAATTCGGGAAATACCAAACACTTTTTTGAGTTTTGCTGCGTTTTTTTCAATGTTTTTTTCAATGAGTTCTTTTTCTTCAATGAATTCCAGCAATTCTGCAATTTTTCCGAAAACGCCTCGCGCTTTTTTTTTGCTTTTTGCAACTATTACTAGCAGCACTTTAACACGTTTTTGTGCTGGCAATTCCACAAGGTCTAATGCCTGGCTTATCTTCTGGCAAGCTGTCAAATGCAGCAAAAACTCGATTCCGGGATTTTGTGAAAAAGAAGCATTTTGCTTAAAAGAAGAAATAACCGCCCCAACAGCTGAAAAAACCTGCTCTTTTGAGCAAACAATTGAAACTGGCACAACAGCGAAGAATTCTGGTTTTGCAAGAAGAGACAAAGATTTATTAATGCTTTCTTCAATATTATTGGTATTAATTGAGCCTGTTTTGCTCAATAAATAAAAGGAGCCGAATTTTTTTATCATAAAAAAATTCAAACTACATGGTTTTTAAAACCCTATTGGAGGGCTTTTAAATGGTTGAATGGCGATTGAAATCAAGAAGGAAGGCTTCCGGCGGAATCAGGAAGTCAAGGAACCGTTCTGACAAAAAAAAGGCATGGATTGGAAGAAATCCTGCGATGACAAGGATTTCAAGTGAAAACAAAAGGGAAAAAATTAAAGTCCGAGGAAACAAAGCAAAAATAAAACTAAGACACGCAAAAGAAGCAATTGTTTCAGAAAAAGGAAAAACATTCAAAGCAATTGTTGTAAATGTGTTAAAAAATGATTCAAACAGGCAGTTTGCCAGAAGGCAAATAATAACAAAAGGAGCAATAATTGAAATAGAATTAAAAGGCCAAAAAAGGCAGGCAATTGTTACAAGCCGTCCAGGCCAAAAAGGTGTGCTTCAGGCAAAACTGCTTGAAAAACCAATCAAAATAGAAAAGGAAAAAAAAGCCGAAAAAAAGCCAGAGAAAAAAACACCCAAGCCGGACAGTTTGCAGGAAACCGCGCTAGAAGCAACAATTGAGGCAAAAAATCAAAAAAAACAGTAAAAAACACTAATTTTTTAGTGCAAAACACTGAGAAAAACAAACCAAAAGGTTTAAATACCAAAAGCAGCGCAATATATATAAAGGTTACTTTTTTTATGGATTTGCTCATTGTTTTTCGCTGCACTCCCTATGTGCAGGTTTGGCGTTAATTTTTAAAAGGATGGTGGTGTTATGGCAAAAAAATGCCCTGAATGTGGTTCCACTAAGATTATTAGGGACGAAAGCAAGGGAGAATTAATCTGCCAAAAATGCGGGTTGATTGTAAGTGAAGAACTCGTTGACTTGGGCAAGGAATGGAGAAGCTTTGACTCTGACCAATTTGAAAAAAGAGCTAGAACTGGTTCTCCAAAAAAATACGTTAAATTGAACAAAGGCCTTGTTACAATGATTGATAGAAAAGGCCGCGATTTAAGAGGCAACAAATTGTCAAGCAAAAGCAAAGCCCAAATGTACAGGCTGATTAAATGGCATAAACGCGCTTCAGTGAGTTCTTCAATGGAGCGCAATTTAAGCATTGCATTAACGGAAATGAGAAGGGTGGCTTCCTATTTGAATATCCCTGAATCACTGGTTGAAGCAGCTGCATTGCTTTACAGAAAAACCGTGGAAAAAGGCTTGATTAGGGGCAGGTTGATTGAAGCGGTTGTTTCAGCAATTCTTTACACTGTCTGCCGCACTTATCATGTTCCAAGAACACTGAATGAAATGGCTGAAGCTTCAGGGCTTACAAAAAAAGAAATTGGCAGAACTTACAGGTTTTTGGTGAGGGAACTAAAACTTGACGTGCCACTGACCAATCCAATTCATTACATTCCAAGGTTTGCTTCAGAGTTAAACCTGAGCGGTGAAGTTCAAGAAAAAGGCAGGGAAATAATAAAAAAGGCAATTGATGAAGGCCTTATTAGTGGGAGAGGCCCAACAGGTGTTGCGGCCGCAGCAGTGTATATTGCCGGCCTGCTTAAGGGTGAGAGAAGAACACAAAAAGAAGTGGCAAACGTTGCAGGCGTTACAGAAGTAACAATCAGAAACAGGTACAGAGAGCTGAAAAAAGAACTCGACATTGAAGTTGCGGCTTAAAACCGCAACTTTGCCTTTTCTTTCTGCTTTTTAATTTTTTCTTTTTTTGCATAACTTTTAATTCCAATCGCTGGTAGTTTTTTATATGGAGGAAGAGGAAAGGCTGGAGCAGAGAATAAGGCTTATTGCAACAGTCAAGAGAAACTGCCTTTTATGCAATGCGCACAGAAACTTTGATTCACAGCGCGGCGAAAGGGAAAAAGTTCTCTCGTTGTTGGAAAAACTCCGCGATTTGTATGAAGAAGAATACAACCTGCTCAGAGCCAAAAACGCTGACGCAGAACTTATTAGAAAAGCAAACACCAAGCGAAGGTGTTGCATTAACGCAATAGAAAAATGCACTCATTGCGACAGGGAAATAGACATTGTCAACAGACTGTTTCCTTCAATTTAAACAAAAAAAACGCAATATTTATTATTTCTTTTAACTGATTCATTTTATGCTCTTCAGGTTTCTTAAAATTCCACCACAACAAGCATTCCTCATAATATTGCTCCCGTTTTTTTTAATAACCATAACCGCAAAACGCTTTATTCCAAAAAAACACTGGGATTCATTTATTGTTTTAATAAGTGCTGTATTCGTCCTTGCTTCAACAGGCATTCCAGGAATCTTTTTCATTTTGATTGTTTTGGCGTTTTATTTTCTGCTTGGAAAAAAATCGCTTTTTCACAAAATTGCCTTCATTTTTCTTTTCTCGCTTCACTTGTCTTCATCTTTAATTTTTTCATTTTTTGGTTTTTTTTCAGTTTTTTACTTCTTTTTTGTAAGCTTCACTTTGCCAAAACTGGCATACCTTGCATTCCACCAATGGATTGATAAAAGCAAAAAAGCAATGCCCAAATTGAAGGAATTCCTCTTGTTCATGTTTTTTTTCCCAGTTTTATTCCATGGTCCAATATTAAGGCGTGAAACCTTTAAAAAAAACGGAAGAGGAAACTTCAAGCGGTTAATGATTGGATTGACCAAAAGCACTACTGGCTGGCTAATAGTGTTCTGTTTTAATGTTTCATTGCTGAACATTGAAGCAATGTCAAGCCAAGAGGTTTTACTGGCTTTCTGGCTGAACGCTCTTGCTTTTTATTTTTCTTTCGCTGGATTAATGGATTGCGTTATTGCTGTTTCCGGCTATATGGGTTTTTCACTTCCAGAGAACTTTCCAAAAAACCCCTATCTCCAATCAAACATTTCAGATTTTTGGAGAAACTGGCATGCAACCCTTACAAAATGGTTGACTGACTATGTGTACATTCCACTAGGTGGAAAAAACAATCCATTCAGTCCACTCGCTGTGTTTTTTTTAATCGGTTTAGCACACATGAACTGGCAAAACATTCAATTGCATGCACTTGACTCAATTGCAATGCTTTTTTTGTTTGTGTTAATTGCAACCATTTCATTAATGGTTTCAAAATTAATTGAAAGGCATTTAAAAAAATCAAAAACAACCCAAAGAAAAAGAAAAATCCTCTCAATTTTTGGAACAATTATCACTTTCAATCTTGCCTGCCTTTACTGGATATTGTTATTTAATTCCCCGGGAACCCTTAAAAACTTGGGAATATTCTTCCAAAAAGTGTTATTTTTGGGTTGATTTTTTTACTGATGGCTTTGCTTTCAATGGCTTTTTTTTGGGTGTTATTTCAACCTTTTCGCCGATTGCCTGCCCCGGCAAAGCAGGATCAAAGCGCGCTCTAACCGCACCATTGGAGCCATGCACTGCTATAATTTTGCCATTAATTGTTTTTCCTTTTTTCTGTTTCCATTGAACCATTGCTCCAAGCAACGCTGCAGCCTTGGCTTTTGTTGTAATTCCTTCAATTTCAACAACTGCCTGCCTGCAGTTCTGTGATTTAATGCTTCTCCTGTAATTCTTGATTATTCCCTGCATTTTTTTCACTCATCCAACAATTTAAACAAAACACATTAAGGTTAAAAAAAGAAACAATATAACTATTCTTTCAGTGAAGGCTTTTAAATGTTTTCTTTTGCTTGGTGAATGAATGTTTATTGCTGGTGTTGATGAAGCAGGCCGCGGGCCCGCTCTTGGACCAATGGTTCTCGC
>JAFCFP010000040.1 GCA_017608575.1 Candidatus Iainarchaeum sp.
GGGAGAGGACTAGAATTAACACGATTGCAGAATAAAACAGTTTTTCCATTAAAACACCAACTTTGAAAGTTTTTTTTGTCTTTAGGAGGGCAAAAGGCTTCTTTTGCCTGTTAATAATTAGGGGGTTTTAGTGTATTTATTTGTTTTGGGAATGGGTTTTTGTTGATTGCAGGCACAAGCGAAAATGATTTAAATATATAGTTTAAACTATTATATTTATGACTATAAAGTTTGTTAATAGGGGGAAAGAACTGGATTGGTTGGAGGGATTTGAGAAAAGGGTTGCCGTGATTTTTGGGAGAAGGCGTATTGGAAAAACCAGGCTTGTAAAGGAATTTATTGAGCGGTATAAGGGTGAAAAGGCTCTTTATTTTTTGGCTATTGATAAGGGCTTGGAGGCTAACCTGGAAAGGTTTTCTTTACAGTTGGCTAAGCGTTTTGGCGTGCCGGGACTGCGCTTTGCTTCTTTTAAGGAGATGTTTGAGTTTATTGAAACACGTAAAGTAGATGTTGTGGTTTTGGATGAGTTTGGTTATTTGGCGAAGAGAGGCGCTCTTGCAGAATTCCAGGAAATAATTGATGAAGTGCTGAGCAAAAAATTGATTTTAACGGGTTCAACTATTTCTGTCATGGAATCAAAAGTGCTGGATTATAACAGTCCCATTTATGGCAGGATTGATGCCTTGCTCAACCTTTTGCCTTTAGGGTTTCAGCATGTATTGGAATGGTTTAAGGGAAACAATGTTGAGGAGTTAGTGAAGATTTATGCTTGCTGTGATGGCATTCCTCGTTATATGGAATTCTTTTCCGGTAAAAATGCTGAAAAAGAAATAGTGAAGAATTTTTTCAACCAGGCTTTTATGTTTTACGATGCGAGAAAGGTTTTGGAGCAAGAGTTAAGAGAACCTTATACTTATTTTTCCATTTTGGAAGCAATTTCTCATGGAAGGAACAGCGTTTCCGAAATAGCGGATTATTCTAAAGTAAAAACAAACAAATTGCCTTTCTATTTGCATAACCTGCAAAGGTTAAAGGTTATTAAGAGGGAACTCCCTGTTGTGGGAAAAAGAAAGTTTGGCGTTTACCGCATGCTCGATAATTATTTTGATTTTTGGTTTGGGTTTGTTTACCCCTTTGAGGATGAAATCGATTCCCAAGTTCCAGAAAACGCAATGGCAAATTTTAACAAATCATTCAATGAGTACTTGGGAAGAGTTTTTGAAAAAGTGTGCAAGCACTGTGTTTTGGAGTTGAGCAGGAAAAACAAGTTATTCTTTAAACTGGTCAGAATAGGACGGCAATGGGGCAAATTCAAGGGAGAAAAAGGAAAAAACACCTATGAAATCGATATTGTTGCATTAAGCGAAAAAAACAAGAAAATTTTGTTCTGTGAATGCAAATGGCAGGACAGAGTAAACGCTGAAAAATTGCTCATTCAACTCCAAGAAAAAGCCAAGCACGTTAACTGGCACAAGGATAACAGAAGAGAGTACTATGCACTGTTTGCAAAATCATTCAAGAAAAAAATCAAAAAGGAAAACGTGAAATGTTTTGACTTAAAAGACTTACAAAAATCATTCAAGGGTTAACGAAATTGCTTAGAGCTTTTTTACAATCAATAAGCTTTTGAGAAATAGCTTTTTCTTTTAGCGGGTTTTCCACAAAAAATGCATTTTTTTGCTGGTTGAGCATGGAATGGAATCAATCTATTGGTTGCACTTGTTTCGCTTTTTATTGATTCCTCACATTCCCCGCGTTCACAGAAGCCAGCCAAAACCATTTTGTTCTCATTTATTGCCTTAATGAATTCTTTTTTGCTTTTAACTTCAACAATATTGCTTTTAAGGAATTTTTTTGCTTTAAGGAAAAGAGAGCGCTGAATGCTTTCAAGTGTTTTTTGCACTTCTTTTTCAAGGTTTTCCTCTTTAACCTCTTTTCTTGCATGGTTGTCCCTGCGCACTAATACAACTTGTTTTTTTTCCAAATCCTTTGGACCAATTTCCAAGCGTAAAGGAATTCCTTTCAATTCCCATTCATTAAATTTCCATCCAGGTGAATAAATTTCTCTATCATCAAGAATTGGATTGAATTCTTTAAGTTTTTCTTTTATTTCACGAGCTTTTTTTAAAATGTCTTTTTTTGATTTGTCAAAAACAATTGGAATTATGGCCAGTTTGTGTTCAGCAATTCGTGGAGGAATTATTGCTCCACGGTTATCTCCATGAACCATTATAATTGCTCCAATCAAGCGAGTGGAAATACCCCAAGAGGTCTGCCAAGCAAATTGTTCTTTGCCATTTTCTGAAAGGAATTTGATTCCAAAAGGCTTTGAAAAATTTTGCCCCAACATGTGAGAAGTGCCCATCTGCAATGCTTTACCGCTTGGCATTAATGCCTCCATTGTGAATGTATCCATTGCACCAGGGAATTTTTCTCCTTGGGTTTTTTTTCCTTTAAGCACTGGAATAGCCAAATAGTTTTCAACCAAGTCAACATACTCTGATAAAATGTACAACGCTTCATTCAATGCTTCTTTTTTGGTTGCATGCACTGTGTGACCTTCTTGCCATAAAAACTCACGAGTGCGCAAAAAAGGCCTCGGATGCTTAAATTCCCATCTCACAATGTTAACCCATTGATTTAGCAATAAGGGCAAATCCCTGTGTGAACGAATCCATTTGGAATAGGATTCATAAATAATTGTTTCGGATGTAGGTCTTACAGCCAAGCGCTCTCGCAGTTTTGTGTCACCAGCATGAGTTATCCAGGCAACCTCTGGTTCAAATCCTTCAACGTGTTCTTTTTCTTTTTCAAACAAGTGCTCTGGAATAAACAATGGAAAGTAAACATTTTTGTGACCGGTTTTTTTAATTTTTGAATTGAAAATTTGTTGAATGTTTTCCCATATTTGGAATGCATTAGGTCTTAAAACCATACAACCACTAACAGAAGTGTAATCAGCAAATTGGGCTTTTTGCACTAATTGAGTGAACCATTCGCTTAGGTCTTCTTCTTTTTTAACCGTTAAACCAAGCAATGAACGCTTGTCTTCTTCTTTTTTGCAAGCCATTTAAATTACTCCATTGAACTAATTCCTATAATTTCAATAACACTATTGTTTTTAATAGTTGGGTTTGGTTTTTGCAATGCAATTGGATTTAAATGAAAAAAAATAACGGGAGGGCCGAGATTTGAACTCGAGTTGCTGGCACCCCAAGCCAGAGTGATAGACCAGACTACACTACCCCCCCAAATTTTTAATATAATTTTTTGTAAGCGGGAAGTATTAAAATGCTTTTTTTTTCATCAACGGTATTTTGGGAGAATGAATTCATCAAGCGAACTCTTGGGCTTTTTTGGTTTTTTTCTTTTCTCAATTCTTTTCTCTTTCTTTTTGGGTTTTTTTGGTTTTTCTCTTAATTTTTTGAGGAATTCAGCAAAGCCAATTTCAGCATTTTCCGCTTCTTTTGGAATGCTTGTTATTTGAAACCATAAAAAGAAAATAACTGCAATGAACAGCACTGCAAGCGAAACCATGAAAAGCGGAGTCCAATCGTAAACTTTTTTGATTTCAGTGCTAATTGTTGTTGTGCCGGTGAATCCATCCAATAATTTCAACGATAAATCGTGTTTTCCTTCAAGTGGTTCGTCCAGTTTTGCCCAGTACTGGTTTTTTAAATGCCATCTAATAAGCTGGATTTCTTTTTCTTTTCCATCAATGAAGAGAACAGCGTTTATTTTGTTTTTGGTTAATGGTTTGCCATCTGGGTAAATGAGTTTTGTGTAAATTGTTTGCGGTTTTTCAAAATTAAATTCAGTGAAACCGTTTTTTGGGTAAAGCATTTCGATGTTGACGAGCCCTGTAAGGGGAATTGTTGTAACTTCTCTGTCCCTGTAACGATTCTTCCCTATTTCAGCTTCTCCGTAGATTTTTAATTCAACTTCTTTTAAACCGAATTCCGGCAATGGCATTGTAATTTTTGCCTTGAATTCGTTTTCTTTTTCACTTTGTGTAAAAACTCCTTTGGTGCTCGTGTCCTCAATTAAATAGGAAATTTTTCCCATTTTGAGTTTTTCTCCCTGTGGAGAAAAAATTCTTGCAATTACTTCAATTTGTTCACCCAAACCATATTTTTTGTTAGTGGAAAAATCGGGTTTAACGAATTCGACGTGAAGGAATGGGTTTTTGTCATTTAATGGAATTGTGAATTGCTGCATTAAAATGTTTCCGTGCGAGTCCTGTCCTCGAAGCAATAATTTTAATCCGTGATCCAAGTCTTCTTCTGAAACAAAGTGCACTATTGTGGCAAACAATTCCTCATTTTTTGGAGTCATTTGGAATTTTTTTGAAAAAAAGCTTGATTTTAGTTCTGCATAAAACTCTCCCTTTTCAGGAAATGCATTGTTTGGAAGCACTGGTTTTACTTCGATTTTTCCAATTTTTGAATTAAGGAAAAGTGTTCCCTTAAAGGGGTTTTCCACTTTTAATTCCGCTGGCTTGAAATAAAGTGGAATGGATGCATTGGTTGAACTAATTAAGCTGTTTATTTCCGCTTCCACTTCAATTTCAAGGTATTCAATTGAATCAAAATCATAACTTGTTTCAAGTTCTGCTCCAAAAATTCCACTTCCAAGGCTTTGCAGTAAGAGTTCTTTTTTTCCCTTTATTCTTGCATTTAATTTTTTAATTGAATTCAATGGAACTGGATTATTGAATTCATCCAATATTTTTACTTTTAAATAATACTTTTTGCCTTTTTCAAATGGTTCTTGTGGTGAAATTTTTGGCTCAAAAAGTTTTACTTTTAAAGTTGCTTTGCTCACTTTTACTGGAATGCTTTTTTGTTCTTTGTTTCCTGATTCATCTGTTACTACTACGGTTAAATTAAATGTTTTAACAAATTCATTTTCTTCTAAATAATAAGTGTGACTGATTTTTTTACCGGCTTTAATTGTTTCACCGTCTCCAAAATGCCATTCAATTTCTATTTCTTCGTTTTCCGGATCTTTAGCAATTACAGTGAATTCAACTGGTTCGCCTTCTTTTATTGTGCCTTCGGGTTTTGCAATCAGGCTTGTAATTTTTGGACCCTTGTTTTTTGGAACCGGTTTTGCTCCAACACTGTTTGAAAAACCAGATTCATTGCCTGCAACATCAATTGCTGTAACCTTGTAATAATAAATAGTTCCAGCTTCTACTTCTGTATCTTCAAATTCAGTTATTGAAGAAAAACCAAATTCAGTGTATTCTCCAGTTGAAACCTTTCTATAAATTTTATAACCATTTAATCCAACATTGTCAGTGGATTCATTCCATGAAAGAAATACTTCAAGTTCGCCTGCTTCGGCTTTTAGGTTTTTGGGGGTTTCAGGCGGAACAGTATCTTCTTCAATTGGGCTTGGACTCGGTGAAGGCATTGGAGTCAAAGAAGGACTTATTTGGGGAGATGGTGAAGGACTGGGTGAAATGCTTGGAGTGAGTGAAGGCATGGGACTGGGTTGAATACTGGGAGTTGGCATTGGAACGCATTCATTGTCAATGCATTGAAATCCATTGTCACACAAACCACAGTCAACATTGCAGTCTTCCACTAAGCCAGTTCCACAATTCCATTTTTTTAAATTGCATATTTCTTGTTGGGGTTTGCAAATACATTTGTGCAATGAACATGAATGATAGTCATTGCATGACCCGCAGTTTATTTCATTTCCACAGTTATCAATGCAAGTGCCACATTCCCATTCAATTGAACAACAATTAATGCATTCAGGTTCAAAGCATTGATGGTTTTCACAATTTTTACCACTTGGACATGATGGGCATTCAATTAATGTATTGCACCTGTTTTCAATGCCGGAACCGCATTCCCATTGCATTTCATTACAATCCTTTGGAATGCATTCACATTTGTGTTCAGAGCACTTCCAACCTGTTTCGCATTCTCCGCAGTTAACACTGCAATCTTCTACTGCACTGAAACCGCATTCCCAGTTTTTAAGCGAACAAATTGATGAATCTTCCTTGCATTTGCACTTATTATCAACACAATTGTGAAACTGGTCGCATTCACCGCAGTTAATTGTTCCCCCACAACCATCTTCTTCTGTTCCGCATTCTTTTCCAGCGGAGCACTCAGTTTTTGGAATGCAGCTTTCAGGCAAGCATTCTCCATTAGCACATCCGTTTGGGCATTCAACTATTTCCGCCCAATCACAGTTTTCATTTTTTCTTCCTTTGTGGAATTCATCCTTGCACACCCACTCCGTTGAACAGTTTTCCACGCATTGTCCTATTTCTCCATATTCTTTTGCATTGCAATGCTGTCCTTCTGGGCAGTCAAGGCATCCAATTTCAAAACCACAATTGTTGCTTAAACCAGCTCCACATTGTCCTTGATTGTAATAGTGCTGGCAATCCCAGCATTCTTGTATTTCGTTTTTCACTGTAATGTTTTTTACTTTATCATCTTCTCCACAGAATTCTTGATTGTTTGTTCCAAAGCACGCATCAGCGTAAATTTGGTATTTTCCATTTTTCACTTTAGTTGTGTCAACTTCAATACTCCAACCATTGCTTCCATCAATGTCATTGCCTAAATAAATTTTTGTAGCTAGTGGTCTTTGCCGTTTATACCAAAACCTTACCCTTGAAGGATTTGAATTTTTTTCATCTTCTGCTTTTATTGTTATTGTTCCACTTACAGTGTCATTTTCTTGAGGTGAAACGATTTTTATTTCAGGTGGTTTCGCGGTTACTTGTTGGTAGGTTGTATTAATTGGCTTGCCAACATTGGATGCTTGAAAACCCCAGTATTCGTTGGAAACAGTCCTTATAAGGTCTCCGTTTTCATTCCTATTCCTTGCATTTAAATAAATTTTTATTCCACCATCACAATAGCCTTTTCCCACTGGAACGCTGCAAGTGATTTTTTTGCTTTCAGTGTAACAAGTTATTGGTGATTTAATGCATTTCTTTGCTCTTAAATCATCCCATGAAGTAATTGAAATAGCTGAATAATAAGGATCGCATTCTTTTTTGATTGTGCCATCGCTTTCCAGTTTGCAGGGAGGCACTGCAATAATTACACCTGTTATTTTTTCTTCTTTAACCCAATTGCATTCAATAGTAAAATCCACATATTCTTGTGAAACCCAATAGGTTAAGGGCAAGATTGTGCACTTGAATGCATGGATGGACTGAGTGAAAAGTAATAGGAAAACAATTGCAATAATAATTCTTCCATTTTTCATTTTAATCGAAAAAATAAGAGCTTAATTTATTAATATTCTTAACGCTTTGCTTTTTTGCCTTTGCAGTGCTTTGATTTCAGTGAAAGTGAGCCCGGCGGGATTCGAACCCGCGACACCCAGGTTAAGAGCCTGGTGCTCTGCCGACTGAGCTACGGGCCCACACATAAAACAATCACTGTTAGGATTAAAAAGGATTTCCAAAAACCGAAAAGGCAAAGCGGGGCCGCCGAGATTCGAACTCGGGTCGCGAGCTCCCAAAGCTCGTATGCTGGACCAGGCTACACCACGGCCCCTTATATGCGTTAAGTAATTGTGCTGGCATTAAATTTTAAAATTAGCAGGAAAAAGGAGCAGTTGGAACTGCCCCTTTGCTCTCAACACTTTTTTTATTTTTTGCAAAAAAATTGTTTTAAACATTTAATGTTTGGAATTCAAACAATTAATTGAAGCGGAAAGGTTTTTTAACCACTTAAGTGTTTTTTTTAATCGGTTTGAAATGCTTTTTGAAAAAGTAGTGGAAACGTTTGAATTGGTTGAAAAAACCACTTCGCGTATTGAAATGACTGAAATTCTTGCAAGGCTTTTTCTTTCAGCGGAAAAGGGTGAGATTGGAAAAATTGTTTACCTTTGCCAAGGGCAATTGGGTCCGGCTTTTAAGCAATTGGAGTGCGGAATGGGGGAAAGCTTTGTAGTGCAGGCAATTTCCAAAATAACCGGTTATGGAAAGGAAAAAGTGGAAGCATTGTATAAAGAGAAAGGGGATTTGGGCCTGGTTGCATTTGAATTAGTGCAAAAAAAGAAACAAAAAAGCTTGTTTGCTGAACAATTGACTCTTGAAAAGGTTTTTTCCAATTTTTTGAAAATAGCAAAAGCTGAGGGTCCTGGATCGCAAGAGTCAAAGAAAAGATTGCTTGCTGAATTGCTTAATTCTGCTTCTTCTCTTGAAGCAAAATTTATTGTGAGAATTCCATTGGGAGCGCTTCGCTTGGGTGCAGGTGATCCAACAATAATGGATGCTTTGGCTGAAAACCATTTGGAGGAATTTAAGAAAAAAAACCCGCACATTGTTGATGAGCTGGCATTGAAATATGAAGATGAAGAATTGCACAGGCAATTGCGTTCCAAATTGCGTGAAAGAATTGAGGAAAAATACAACATTCATTCTGATTTGGGTTTTATTGCTGAGAAATTGAAAGAAAAAGGTCTTCTTGCATTGAAAGAAATTGAAATAACTCCAGGCATTCCTATTAGGCCGACTCTTGCTGAAAGACTTCCATCAGCAAAAGAAATAATCAAAAAACTTGGCAGGTGTGCAGTAGAGCAAAAAATTGACGGTTTTAGAATGCAGGTTCACAAGGATGGCGAAAGGGTAATGGTTTTTTCTCGCAGAATGGAGGACATGACTGAAATGTTTCCCGAAATAGTGAAGGCAGTGAAAAAGCAAATAAAAGCCAAAACAGCCATTGTTGAGGGCGAAGCGGTTGCTTTTAATGAGGAATCAGAACAGTTTTATCCATTCCAGGTTACAATTCAACGCAAGAGAAAATACGGTGTGAGCGAGTTTTCCAAGAGGTTTCCATTGAAATTATTCCTTTTTGATGTAATGTTTTTGAATGGAAAGAATTTGATGAATTTGCCGTTTTTTGAAAGAAGGAAAACGCTTGCAGAACTTGTTTCAAAAGGAACTGACATAATGCTCACAAAGCAAATCATAACCAATAAAGAAGAGGAATTGAAAAGGTTTTTTGATGAAAGCGTTGCCGCTGGATTGGAGGGAATTATTGCAAAGGACTTGAATGCAAAATATATTGCTGGAGCAAGAAAATTTGCATGGATTAAATTGAAACGTTCTTATAAAGGTGAGTTGAGTGATTCAATTGATGCAGTAATAATTGGTTATTATAAGGGAAAGGGACAGCGCACAAAATTTGGTTTGGGAACACTGTTAGTGGCTGTTTACA
>JAFCFP010000041.1 GCA_017608575.1 Candidatus Iainarchaeum sp.
GAGAACCTCGTACAAGTATTCTTCGTCGTCTTCTGTGAATTCTTTTGCTTTTATTATTGCTTTTATTGTTCTTGTGAATCTTGCTTCGTGGCTCCCGCCTTTTGCGCTTGCCAGTTCGTCTGCCTCGTTTTCAAATACCTTGTCAAAGGCTTTCTTGTTTTCGTTTAATTGTTTGTAAAAGTCTTCTCCAATCTTTTCTTTTTTTGTTTTTGGAGTTGCTTCAAGGATTTTTGCTGCTTCAAAGAAGTCAACTTCTTCTGTCTGGCTTCCGTTTGTTTGGAATACTTTTCTGAGTTTCCCTTTTCTAAAAAACGTGATGACTTGGTTTGTCTTTTTGTTGTGTGCTCTTGCGGTTCTGGCTTTTTTCGGCAACCTCTTAATTTTTTCAAATAATTGCTTGTCGTTGTCTCGGATGTTTCTCAGGAAAGTCAGGTATTTTAGCTCTGCATCATCTTCTTCGTCTTCTGCTGTTAATAGCTTTTTTGAATTGAGTTTTGCGAACAAGTCGTGTGTTTTTATTTCTTCGTCAGTCAACAGCTTTGCATCGTTTCCAAGCATTTCAATGAACGCATTTATTTTGGCTTCAGCTGCTTCTTTCAAGCTGATATTTTCGTTTATTGGACCCGCTGGGAAAAAATTGTAGGTGTAGATTTTGTCAAATTTGGCGTCAACCCTGTTTATTCTTCCGACTCTCTGCATTAATCTTGTTGGGTTCCAGGGAATGTCATAGTTTATTACTACGTTTGAGCGGTGCAGGTTTACTCCTTCTGAAAGAATTTCTGTGGAAATTAAAATCCTGTAATCGTCTTTTTTGTGCCTTGCTCTTGCATCAAAGTTTTGTATTACTTGGCTTCTTATTGCTTCGCTTGATTTGCTTGAGAATGCCAGCACCTTATTGTTAAACTTTGGGTTGAGTTTTTTTTCAAGGTATTCTGCGGTTTCCTTTGATTCAGTGAACACAATCAGCTTGTTTTTCTTGAGAATTTTGTCCTTTGAAAGCATTTGCATAAACTTGTTTAGTTTTGGGTCTCTTTGAATGTCTTTCCACATTGCTTGAATCTTTTGCAGTACTTCAAAGTCGTTTTCAAGGTCTTTTTTGAAGTTTGCAGTAAAGTTTTTTGATTTGTATTTGAATGCTTTTTCTTTTTCAATCAGCTTTTGGATTGCTTCTTCGTCATCGTTTTCAAGCAGCTCAAATATTTTGTTTATGTACTTTTTGCTGACATAAACATTTCCTTTTCTGTATTCTTCCAAGAACCTGCTGTATGAGTGAATGAATCTTTCAATGGATTTTTTGAATGCGTAAAAACTGCTTTCCAATCGTTTAAGCAAGAGCACTTTCATAAACCTTCGCATGTTTTTTTGAGAGAGCTCTTCTGGCTGAGAAATGCCCTCTTTTAAGTATAAGAGTGGGGTGTATCTTGAGTATTTGAATTCTTTGGCTATTAATTCAATTGTTTGGTTGAATATTTTGTCAAGCTCTTCATCAAAGTGATACAATACAGGTGTTGGGTCTTCCACTTCCGGAAACTTTAGTTTTTGCTTGGCTAAGTCTCTTCCGTAATACTTGATTATATTGCCCCTTGTTCTCCTGACCATAAGGTATTGTAGAACGTTTTTGCGTATTTCTTCAGCGTTCTCTTTTACTATTCTTAAGTATTCCTCTTTGTCTTTTGACCTATCCAAGCCTTTTAACCTGTTTTGGAGTTTTTTGAAGTATTTTTCCAAGTCCCTTACTTTTGGGTTTGGCAGTGTTGACTTGTGGGCGTTCTGAAACAGTTTTATTTGGCTCAATATATCCAGAGGAGTGTTGTTCAAGGGTGTTGCGGAGACAAGTATTACTCTTTTTCCCCTGCAAATCTGGAAAAGCTTTTCATACATTTGTGTTTGTTCTGTTCTAAAGCGGTGTGCCTCATCAATGAACACGTTCTTGTATTTTTCAGTTCCTCTCTTAACCAGCTTATCGAGCTTTCCCACTGATTCAAAATCTGTTTGCCTCACGCCAAAATCTGAGAACACGTTTGGCCATGAACCGGGGTTTTCTTTGTCAAGCAATGTTGGTGGCGCAATTACAAGGCTTCTGCCATCAAGTTGCTGCGCTAGCATTGCGGAAACATAAGTCTTTCCTAAACCAACAACGTCTGAGATGAACACTCCGCCGTATTCTTCTAGTTTCATTTTTGCGTCTCTTACTGCGTCCTTCTGGTAGTCCAAGTCCATGAAGTTTTCTGGCAGGTATTCCTTGAAGAGCTCGTCCTGGTCAAGATTAATTTTTTCTTTGTAGTATTCATAAAGGAATTTCAAGTATAGTTCGTATGGACTTATTGAGTCATTCATCCATGTTTTTTTCTTGATTGTTTCAACGTATTTTTCTGAAACATCAACAGAGTTTTCCCAGAGTTCTTCAAACTTTTGCTTGGCAAATTCAAAATCAGCCCTATTTTTAAGTTCAACATTGAATTCAATGTTGTTCCGTAAGCCTGCTTGGGTAAAGTTGCTTGAGCCAGTGATAACTCTTCCAATGTCTCTGTCACCCTCTCTAAAAGTCATTATGTAAACTTTTGCGTGAATGTTCCCGTCAGGGAATGCTTTTATTTCAAGTTTTCCTGACTGGAGCCATTCTATAAACTTGTTTATTCCTTTTTCCACTTCCATTAAGTCTTTGGATTCTTCCATTTCCTGCACTACTTGGTTTGAGAACGCTTCCTTGGTTTCCCTATGCGACTTAAGTCTCTGCTGTTCTTTTGCCATCTGCATTAGCTCAAAAGTTTGCCTGCTTGTGCTAATTCCAATCAGGATTCGGATTTTTTCTGTATTTTCAAGAGAGTTGCAAATTGCATGAAACCCACTTGTATAAAAGTAGCCCACCAAGCAATCAAAAAATCTTGTGTCACGAATAAGTTCACTGAACCTTTTCTGTAGGTTCTCGTCCTTTTCGTTAGTAATAAACGTAAGGTCACTCATTCTGCATCTCTCCCACTGCTTGTTCCGGCGGTTTCAAGCGGTAAAGCCGTTTTCTTGCATCTTTTGGATCAAGTTTTGCTTCAAGCCAGCCAAACTGCCGTAATTCAGACAAGGCAATACTGACAACTTTGTCACCTTCCAATGCCTCAATAGCTTCAGAATAATTGAATTCCCTCTCCTTGAAAACCTTCCAGAGAAGAGAATATCTCTTCATAATCCATTTGGACAACGGTTTCGCCACAAAAATCAACTCAGTATATCAGATATGTTATTAACATATTAATTTAATGTTATGCTCCATATACTTTAATTTAGGGGGTATTTTTTAGAGTTTCTTTAAGGTTGGTCCACTTGTGTTATAACAAATTTTTGGCAAAAGTATGTGAGGTTTCTGCTAGTCTAAAATATAATAGTGAAAGAGTTTCTTTACTAGAAGAGGTTCTGAAAAGTCTTCTGGTAGATAAAAATAGTCAAATTAATACTGTTGATGAGGCAAGAAAGATTTACGAGCAAAGTGTATCACAAAATAAGAGGAAGCAAACTGAGCAGTTGAATGAATTGCTTAAATCTCATTGGTTTAAAACTGGAGAGTTGTTGATATCTAATATTTCTAGTTTACATGTTCCTTGGTATGTTAGTAAAAAGTTCTTACCTTACAATAAACAGTTTAAGGAAAAATTTGGATTTGGAATAGATTCGCTGCTCTTCTTTTCTTTAATCCTGCAGAGTTATCTCCAATACAAACAGCAAATGCTAAATTTTGAGGATCTTACTTATCAATTTAATTCTGAAGCAGAATATGGGGATTTAGGTTTTGTTGCAGATCCTCCTACTGATTTTGTCCGTAAATGGAGCAAGATTATTGAAATTAGTATGTCTGAATTAGAACAGCTTTTTTATATGATGCCAGAATCTGAACTTAATTCAATCTTGAAAAACTTATCTCTTGATATTGAGAACTTGCCTAAAAAAGAAGATATGCGGTTTTACTTAACCCCTCTTTTACAAGCTAAAAATAAGGTATTTGTTTTAACTCCGAAATATTTGGTGGTTGATTTGCCACTCCTATGTGAATCGTTATTGCATGATTGCAAATGCTATTTGAATTCCAAAGGAAGGACTTTTGAAAAATTAGTACAGGAAACTTTGAGGGCTTTGCCTTTTAATTCAATGGCTTTCAATCTGAGATATGGGGCTAATTATGAAGTTGACGCAGTTGTTAAATTCAAAGAATCTTTCTGGGCTGTTGAAGCATCCAGTCATCCACCTTCTTTAAAATCAATCAAAGGAAATCTGATGGCGATACAGAATGATATCAAAAAAACAGTAACCAAATGCATTAAACAAGGGTCGCGTTGCATAAAACATGCGCATAAAAAACCCCTTAACTATTTTTCAAAAAATGTAAAAACCAAAGGAGTAATCATTGTAGTAGACGGGATTTATCCTCAATTAAATATCAATTCAGCCATGGAACTTTTCGAAGAAGATTTGCCAGTTTATATAATAAATTGGTTTGATTTAGCGAGTCTCCTAGAGGAGCCAGAAGTGGAAGAGTTTGAAAATTTTTTATTATGGAGATCTAAAAGACCAATGCCAATCGTTTGTTTTGACGAGAAAGATTATTGGGCATATTACTTTGATTACTATAAAAATGATAAGAAATTTAGGGCTGCCTTTAAAACAGCCCAGAAAAAGCAACTCCGTGTTTTTTACATTAGCCACAGATTTAATAACAAAGATTATCTTGGAAAACTAGTAAGGTCTAAATAATATTTAAGGGATATTTGCACTTAATGTTCTTGCAATTTCCCCCAAATCCACTCCGTTTTTTTCTAGTTCTTTTTTGATTATTTTTTGGAGTACTTCTGTTGCTTGTGCTTGTTGTTCCATTGTTTCAAGGCTTTGTTTGTTTAGGGGTTTGCCGCATTTGGGGCAGCTGATAAAAAAACAAGCAAAACATTAACTTAACCAAAAGTCAACCAGCTTGTTAACGATGTCGGTGTATGTTTTGCCTTTCTTTCCTAAGCTTTTGAAAATCCAGAGATAAAAAGGCCAATTATTGTGATTCCCATTAATGGCATTGCATCCCACTAAGAGAAAACTCACTGATTTACAAAGCTGTGCAAATATTTATCAGTAGTAATATTGAAATGGCTAGTAAAAATATTGCCTTTTTCTTCACCGGAAATGCGCTCTCCCGAATGGTTTATTAATGACTTTTTCCTTTCTATTGTTTGTTATGATATATAATAGGCAGAAGCTTTTGCTGCAAGTTGTCGGGGTATTGTCTGAGAAGGGCATTTCTTCCAAGACCTATTTAGTGAAGGCTGTGTTTCTTTTGAGGCAGAGGCTTGGATTTAAAGCAGTTGGCTATAACTTTTTTCCCTATAAGTTTGGACCCTTTTCTAATGTAATTTATGAAGACTTCAGAGTTTTAGAGAATGAAGGTTTATTTAAGGAAAGTAGCTTAAGGTTAACCAATAATGGAAGGAATTTTGTTGGTTCTCTGGAAAAAAATGAAACAATTTTTTCTGAATTAAATGATATTCTTTCCGCTTTTGCAAACAAGCCAGAGATTGAAAGTTTTGTTTATGCTAATTACCCTGAGTTTACTGTTCGTAGCGTTTCGTTGGAAAAAGAGCATGCTAAAGAAACGGGAATTTGTTCGATTGGCTATGAGGGCAAGACTATTGACTCTTTTTTGAATGAGTTAATACGGCACAATGTTTCTTTGCTTGTTGATGTTAGGAAGAATGCTTTTAGCATGAAGAGGAGATTTTCCAAAGGCCCATTAAAGAATTATCTTGAAAAGGTTGATATTAAGTATGTGCATTTTCCAGAACTGGGAGTTGAATCTGATAAAAGAAGGGAACTGAATTCTGCAGCAGATTACAAGGCATTGTTTAGGGAGTATAGGAAAAGCCTGCCTTCCAAAAGAGAGAAAATTGCTTTGATGTGTTTTGAGGCTGACAAAAACTTTTGCCACCGCGGCATTTTAAGCGATTTTTTAAATACAGGGGTTGTCCATATTTGAGGGAAAGAATCCTTATTCTTACAAAGACTTATCCAAACTTGAGCAAGAAGTATGTTGAAACTGTTTGCGTTGCTGGCATTACTGACAAGGGAGAGTGGAGAAGGCTTTACCCTATTCCTTTCAGAAAGCTTCCTTTTTCACAGCGTTTTAAAAAGTTTGACTGGATCGAAGTTGACACTGTGAAGAACACCAAAGAAAAGTTGAAGCGGAAAGAATCTTACAGGGTTGACGCCAGCTCTATCAAGGTTTTGGGCAATGTTGGAACCGGCAAAAACAGGAACTGGGAAGAAAGAAACAAGTTTTTGCTGCCTCTTGTGAACAAATCCCTTGAGGAACTGGAACAGCTTAAGAAAAGCAAAAAGGTTTCTCTTGGCCTGATCAAGCCTGCGGAGTTAATGGATTTTACTTTGACTCCTATAGATGAGTGCCGTGATTGGGAAAAGGAATTGATTGAAGGCACACAGAGAACGCTTTCCGGTTTTTACAAATCTCCGCTGGATAAAGTTCCGTGGAAATTCTCTTACGTTTTCAAATGCAATGACTCCAAATGTTCAGGCCGCCACTCTATAATGTGCGAGGACTGGGAGCTGTTGGAATCGTGGCGTTCCTGGAAGAACAAGTACAAAACAGACCAACTGTTATGGCAAAAACTAAAGGAAAAATACCTTGACTGGATGAAAAAAAGAAACCTGCACTTCATTGTAGGAACAGAATCCAGATACAATAAATTTCTAATAATAGGCTTATACTATCCACCAAAACAATAGCCCACAATTTATCTTGTTACATTGCATTGTAACAAATGACGCCCAATTGTTACATTTAAATGTAGCAATTATTTTGGTTCTGGCAAGGCAAATGGTGGTGTTTTCAAGAGTGACTATGCAGGTTTTGCACTACTGGTTTACTCTTTGTTGAATTTAGTTATTTTGCTTTCGTAATGATCCAAACCATTTTCAATTAAAGGCAACTCCACATAATAGTTCGGATCACTCCACGTATTGCCATTTTCATCCACAATTCTATAACCCTCATATAACTGCCAAAGTGTCCATGAAAGAAGCTCATTCTCTGCTGGGCTGTCAACCTGAAATTGAAGAGATTCTTCTTTTTGCTCTGAGATAGTTATTTCTTTTTTGAATGTTTGGGAGAGCTCTGCAGAAAATTTGGCAAATGACATAAATCCCGCACTTGCACTAATTGATTTTGAGAATTCTTCTGCATCTTTCTGAGAAACGCCTTTTTTTAGAGTGTATGTTCTTTTGAATGATTGCCCGCTTCCACCAGTAATAGTGCCAATTTTTTTCCAAAAAAGAAAGCGCTGAATATAGGGAGTTTTTTCTATTGCTGGAGGTATGCCTCGTTCATCAAACTTTATTGCATCTAAATCAATCCATTGGCGTGTTGGAGGAAGATAACTGCTTACCCTCAAAGCAGGGTGTTCTATTTTTTTACCATCTTTCACTAGCACATAATAATTTGGAATTAGCTTGAAATCATAACCACTCAATGCTTCAAGGTTTTTTATATATGGTGGTTCAACATTCTCCGGCCCAGGTTTTGTTTGAGGCATGTAAGGCGCAAAGTTTTGAAGAGGTTGAGTGTCCACAATTAACTCACCTGATCTCTCTGGAAGAACATCATTGGGATTTGAGGGAAAAGGTATTTCAGGAACATTGCCTGCAAGAAAATTATTAGTTTGGCTTTGACCAGATTGATTGTTGCCAGTGCTTGCAGCAAAATTTAGTTGATCCAAGCATCCACTGTTTAACACCAAAAATATTATACTCATTCCCAATACAAATTTCATCCACACCAATAACACCATTGTAGTACCATACGAAGGTAAATTATTTATAATATATTGTGGTCACGCTTCTGCTTTATAATGCAACAACAAAAAAACCCCTTCAGTCGGTATTAACCTCACCATTGTCCATATGAGTGGGTATTAACTACGTAATAAAAAATAATACCAGAAGGGGTTAATTACGTCGAAGATTAAGCCACCAACGTTAAAATAAAGGAGTGTAAAGATGGCGAATTTTTATTGTTTGAAAAACTCTTTATAAATTGTCTGGAGTTTGTTTTTTTAGTTTTTGTATCCGAATTTTCTATTGTATTTTTTGTGAACCAGATATTCCAAGTAGATGAGGAATAAGTCCACTTGATTTCCTGTTATTGTGTATATGAGTCTCCAGTTTTGGTCTAGATTGTATTTCCATAAATTGTTTATTCCATATTTCTGTATGTATTCTTTTGGCCAGAGTTTTCTTGGAATTTTTTTGCCTGCCTCGGGGTTTTCTGCAAGCTTTGCTGTTGCCTTGCTTATTAAGCCAAGCAGGTATTCTGCTTCGCTGTTTCCTTTGTCTGCTCTATTTCTTAGCTTTACATAGTCTTTGTTGAATTCTGCAGAATAACGAATTTCACGCATTTGCTGGCACGCTCTCATCAATCAGTTTTTTGAGTTTTTTGTTGTCTGCAAAAACCCACACCAGTTTATCGTCTTTTGTAAGCATTACCTTTCTTGATTCAATTAAATAGTCAATCACTATTTTGTAGGTTTGATACATTACTTTTTTTGGCAGTTTCTTCCAGAGCTCTGTCCTTTTAGGATAGTCCTTTGCATTCTTTATAGCATCCTCTATCATCAAAACCGTATCCAGTCTTGGATAATGCAAAACAGTTGTCCTCAAATTCATAGTTATCATATAAGTTTATATGATTAAAGTATTTAAATGTATCGTGGAAACTACTGCAAAACACGCTCTTTGTGCCCTTCACTAATCGCTTGCTTTACCTGCTCAAATTCTTTCTTGCTTAATTCTACAATGTTTGGGCTTTTTTCTTCCATTTTTGCCAAACCAATTTTGCTTTGCAATTGCTTTGCCATTAATCTTTTTGTTGTTGGATTATTTGGAATTTCCAAATGCTTGAGCTTTACCTGGAAGGGGTGCTTTTTCTCCCAACCATTAAACTCATTCTTAACCAATGCAATTGCCTCAAAAACACCAAAAACCAAGCCCTAGCCAAAATAAACAATCTTATCTCCAACTTTTACTTTTTCTTGTTCTGCTGGAGACATAAAACCGCGGTATTCTTGAGTTCCACGGAAAGACTCCCAAGAATGATTAACTAGCCAGTAATTCATAACATCACAAGTTTCTTTGTTGTATCAAGAACCAGTAAATAAACAAGTTTTTTTCCATT
>JAFCFP010000042.1 GCA_017608575.1 Candidatus Iainarchaeum sp.
TTCGTGTTAAAATCAGCATTTTTGGGACCCAAGTTTTCAAATAAGGAAATCAAGGGGTTTTTGGACAGAAAAAGAGTTAATTACTCTGAATTTTCATCAGACAAGGAACTGACAAGAAAAACAGCAGAACTAATTTTCAATGAAAGAGTTGTCGGGTGGTTTCAGGGTAGGATGGAGTGGGGGCCAAGGGCGTTAGGTGCAAGGAGTATTTTGGCAAATCCTTGCAATCCAAAAATGAAGGATATAATGAACTTGAAGGTAAAGCATAGGGAGGAATTCAGGCCGTTTGCCCCGGTTATAACGTATGAAAACGCAAAAGACTGGTTTGAATGTGACAATCCAATTCCGAACCCTGCATATTACATGCTTGTTGTTTACCCCATAAAGAAAACGAAGAGGAAGAAGATTCCAGCTGTAACACATGTTGACGGTTCGGGGAGGCTTCAAATAATCAAGAGGGAGCAGAACAAGCTTTACTACGACACAATCAAGGAATTTGAAAAGCTGTCTGGGGTCCCTATTCTAATTAACACTTCTTTTAATATTAGGGGAGAGCCAATCGTTTGCACCCCAAGTGACGCCTACAGATGTATGATGGGCACTGGCATTGACTTTTTGGTAATGGGAAAATACCTCATTGAAAGGGAAAAAAACCCAAAGGATATGTGGGATAGTGAGAAATTGGTGAAGGAGTAGGCATTCTTCTAAAACTGGTAGTTAAAACCAAAACATTGGTGTTTAGAACAATGCATACACAAAGGTTGATAGTGCAGCGGACTGTCCCAAGATGATTAATATTGTCACCAATGTTAACAATATAATTATCGGAGCAAGCCACCACGCCTTTTTCTTCCAAAGGAATCTTAACATGCTGAAAAACAAACTGAAAAATTTCATTTTATCACCAAAAATAATCGCAAAAACATAAAGCGATTAACATGTAACTTATGTTTTTGGCGGCATCTTAAACAAGTTTTTTATTATGCCACATTTTAAATAAAAGAAGTAGAGGTTTTTTTAAAACAATGCCTTTATTGAAATATCTTTAGTGAAGAAAACGAGAAATAAAAGAAATCAAAAAAAGGCTTGGAGAAAAAGAATTAAAAGAACAAAAAGTTGATGAATACACTAAAAATGTTTTAAGAGGCTTGGGTTATTTGTAGCAATGATTGCTTTTAATAGATTCATACAATGCTAAAAATTCTTTCAATATTTTTTTCCACGAATAATTTTTATGCACTTCCTTGAAACCGTTTTTGGAAATTTTTTTCCGCAAGCCATGGTTGGCGAGCAATTCTTTTATTCCTTTTTGCAATTCAGTGCTTGAACCAGCTTTCACCAAATAGCCTGTTTTTTTGTGTTTTATTACTTCTGGAATTCCACACACTTTTGTTGCAAGCAATGGTTTTTCCATTGCCAGCACTTCAAGCATTCCATGGGGGAATGGATCGTAAAGTGAAGGCATTGCAACCAAAATGCTTTTTGAAATAAGAGCGGGAATTTTTTTGTGCTCTATTTTGCCCAAAAATTCAACGTTTTTTTGCAATCCAAAAGTTTGTGTTTTTTTCATTAATTCTGGCAGGTATTTGCCTGTTCCAGCGATTTTGAGTTTTGTTTTTGGATGGCTGCTTTTTAGGCTGTACATTGCTTCGAGCAAGTAATCAATTCCTTTCCATGAAACAATTCTTCCAAAATAAAGAATAAATTCTTCCCTTTTTTGGAATTTTTTTGGATTGAATAATTCAAGGTCAACCGCGTTTCTTAGCACAATGGTTTTTTTTAATGGAATGCCATGTTTTAGTAATTGCTTTTGTTGGAATTCGCTTGGGCAAGTTATAATTGTTGAAGCCAATGCCAGTCTTTTTTGAATCCAGTCAAGCAATTTGAATTTAGGGGGAATTTTTGCTTTTGTTGTATTGTATTTTTTGCTGACTTTGGAGAATTCCTCTTTTGAATAATTGAGCAAAAATTCAAGGGATAAATCTCCAGTGTATTTTGTTATAAGTGGAATGCTTTTGAATGCAATTTTTTTTCCAATTAATGCAGCTAAAGCACTTAAATTCAAATCGTGTGCATGAATTAAGTCAAAGTTTTCTTTTTTTAAAAGAGAGCGCACTTTTAAAGCCATTGAAATAACTGATACAATATTGTCAAGCGTTGAAGTTTTCTCTGGTTTTTTGGAAAAATGAAAAACTCTGTGGACAGTGAATTTCTTTTTTTCTCTTGCTGGAAAGCCTTGAAAACGTAATGTAACGATTTCTACTTTGTGTCCTTTTTCAGCAAGCCTTTTTGCAAGCTCTGGCACGCTGCTTGCCGGGCCACCAATTCGTGGAGGGTAATTAGCTGAAACAATGAGCAATTTCATTTTTTTCTCTCCAGCACTTTGTCAACAGCCATTTTTGTGAAAAAAACATATCCAAGCAATAAAGCAGGAATTGAGAGAATTCGCTGAATTATTACTACAGCTAGGGCGATCTCAGGTTTTGTTCCAATCAAGGCAAAAAATGCAACTCTCGCAGCATCTCTGGTTCCAAGACCACCTGGCAATTGAAACAAACCGCCAATGAACTGCGAAGTGGCAAGTACTATTATTATGTACCCCAATGGAATATATAAATCATACGAAAGAAACATTAGTTCAACATAGATGGCTGTCCAAAGCCAATATGCAAAAAGCAGAACAATGACTATAAAGTTATTTTTGTCAAGAGCGATTTTTATCCATGTTATGCGAATAGTGTTCAGCAATTTGGAAGTGCAGTAAACTGGTTTTTTTAAAAAATGGTTTTTTATTTTTTCAGAGCGTTTAAGCAGGTATTCAAACCATTTTTGTGGAATTTTAAAAAACACAAAAAGAAACACTAGCACTATTGTGGAAAAAAGCATGAAGTTTTGCGGTGAATTGTAGGGCAGACCACGAAAGAAAAAGAATACACCAATTATTGAAAGGAAAAGAATGAAGCCTGTGTCAAGTGCATACTCATAAGTGGCAAGTGATACTGTTTTGCTTTTTTGCATATTGCATTTTTCGCTAAGAATCAAGCCTTTTACAAACACGTTAATGCGCGAAGGCATAATGTATGCAACAAATTTGTTTATGAATTCTATTTTTGTTAATTCCATTGCTGGTAATGGTTTTGATCCAAGTGCTTTTAAAAGGAATTTCATTCTATAGCCTAGGAATATAAATGATAGCATAAAAAGGACAAATGAAAGAAGCAGTATATTATAATGTTTTACCTGTAAGAAAATTCGCAAATCAATGCGAAGATAAAAGATCAATGCAATAAGAATCAACAGACCAACAATATACCCCAAATGCTTTTTTTCCATTTTCATCCCATATAACCTAAGCCTTTCAATCTTTCCTTTATATCTCTTTCCTGTTGTGCAGTGAAAACTTTCTCATCTTTGTACTCTTTTAATTCTTCTTTTTTTCCTTTTTTTGGTTTTTCTCTGAGTGTGCTGTCTTCTTTAAACATTTCAATCATTACTTTTCCATCAATGTTTTCTGGAATTGCTTCTCTAAGTAAGTGTAATATTGTAGGCATTAAGTCAATTAGTTTTTTTTTGTGGAGGAGTGTAGCTGGCTTTATTCCATTTCCTTTTGCAATAAAAACTCCATGCAAGCGATGCTTTCCAGGCCTTTCCGGTAAGCGGAAATATGAATCAGTGTTCTTTTTCTCAAGTTCCAGTCCCGGGATTTCAAATTCCTCAGAGGTTTTAATTATTAGGTCTGGAGCTTGATCAAGGAATTTGCCCTTATAAACCTCGTTCTTTTCAAGTACTTCTTTAACTATTGGCTTTCCTTCAAATTTGAGTTCTTTTAGTTCACGCTTCAGCTGTTTAATTATTTCTTTTTTTTCTTTTTTTCCAACGGTTCCTTGAGCAAAATCTTTCTTGGTATTAATGTATATAAGCCCCTGGCTTCTACAGAACGCTTTGGTGTTTGGCCAGTCCACATTCGAAATGGAAACATTTTCGCTTGGTAAAGCCCAAGCTGCCTTTATTAAGGTCTTTCCTAAAGGGTTTTTTTCAAGCCATTTGTAAAGTCCTTTTGTTCTGCCCTGTCCAATTATTTTTTCAAGAAGGTAACGTATTCCTTCTTTCTTAATTCCTAGTTTTTTTAAGAGGTTTTTTTCTTCCTTTTCCTTGAATTTTAGATATCCATTGTCAGCCAACCACTTGTTAATCATTACTTCGCGAATGCATGCTCCATGACCGTGATCTGAGAGCACGATTGCATAGGCATTTTTTGGGAGTTTCTCAAGCACTTCTCCAACAATTTTGTCAAATTCCTTGTATATTTCAAGCAAAGCATCCTTAAACTTGCTTTCAACAAATTGAGGATGCTTTTCATCGCAGTAATTCCAGAACAGATGCCCTGTAACATCTGCAGCCTGAAGCACGAATTGAAAGTAATCCCATTCTTTTTCCAAAAGCCAATTAATTACTCGGCGCTGTTTTTCTGTAGTGTTTTTGATCTCTTCCCAAAGTTCTTCCTTTGGATAGCCTCTTTTCTTTCCAATATAAATCTTGTAACCGCGCTTTAGGATTTCTTTTTTTAGTTCTTTTGGTCTCACAAAATCGCTTTCTTCACCAGGAACAGGTCTGCCACTTATTATGATGCCGTTTACTTCTTCTGGTGGATATGTTACAGGGAAATTTATAGAAATTACTTTTTTGCCACGGTCGCTTAGAATGCGAAGAATCGTTTTTGCTTTCCTGTCCACGGCGGTGACAGGTGATTCATAGTACTCTTTTCCATGCCTTATTCCAAAGCCATAAATACCATGATTTCCAGGTCCAACCCCTGTAATAATAGAGGACCAAGCAGTAGGTGTAATGTTTGGAATTGTGGATTCTATTCTGCAATAAGCTCCTTCTCTGCGCATTCTTGTGATATTTGGGAGCTCGCTTTCCCATTTTTCCAAAAGTGTTGGATCAAATCCATCAAGCCCTATAAGACATACCTTGCTCTTCATTTTTTTCCCTTTTTTGTGCTTCTTTTTGCAACAAGAATAATGTTTCCCGCAAACCTGTTTAAAAAGGAATCGTGCACTTTCCATTCAATAATTTGAAAGATTTTGCGCAGTATTGGGATGTGGAAGACAAATGAAAATGGCGTAATGGTTCTTGCACCATATTGTGCTTTTGTTTCAAATCCGCTTTCTTTAAGTGTGCTTTTTATCTCTTTTAGTGAAACAAAGCGAGTGAAAATGGTGCTTTTGTGGTAGAAGGGAAACGCTAACCTTTTCAAACTGTGACAGTTGTAAAATTCAAGCACTGCTTCTTTTTTTGTGACTCTCCCGATTTCTTTTAGGGCCTTTTTAAGCTGTGGGATGTGTGGTAATGCTTTTAGTGAAATGGTGTGCGTAAATGTATTGTTCTTAAAGGGCAATGAAATAGCATCAGCTAAAACAAAAAAAGCATTGTTGTTTTTTTCTTTGGCTATTTTGAGCATATCCATTGAGATATCTACACCGACTATTGTTCGTTCTTTTTTTTGCAACAGAGCAACAAAACGCCCACTCCCGCAGGCAAGGTCAAGTACAAGGCCTTTTTCACGTAAGTGCTTTTTAATAATGCTTTTCTCTATTTGTTCAATCATTTGATAGTATGCTGAGTCTCTTTGCAAATCATATTTTTTGCTGAATTTATCATAATATTTTTGTATTTTTTTCATGCAATTGCCTCATATTCCGCTAAAAGCATTTTTGCGGTTTTTTTTATGTCAAATTCCTTTACATCTTGCAATGCTTGTTTTCTTTTTTCTTTTGCTAGGGAATGATTGTTGTAAATGGTAAGGATTTTTTCTGCGAGCTTTTCAGCAGTAAGTTCATTGAGCATTTCTGCATTCCTACTGTTGCATATTTCATTCATTGGAGCATAATTTGAAACAATAACATTTGTTCCCAGAGCCATTGCTTCAAGAAGGCTCTGCGGTGAGGCAAGAATTGGAATGTTTTTAGCAAAAGGAAAAACGGCTATATCTGCACTCTTCACAATGCGCAGTATGTCTTTGCGAAAAGGAAGCAGTTCCCCTTTAATTCCTTGGTCTTTTATAAAGTTTTGCAATGCATTTTTTTGGCTTCCTGTCCCGCTCCACAAAAAAACAATATTTTCTTTTTTGAGTAGTGCAGCAGCTTCAGCCAAAAGCAATGGGTTCTTTCTTTGTTCAAGTTGTCCGAAAAAAATTACTGTAAATTCTGATCGCTTTTTTCCAGCTTTTATTTTTTGTATTCTGTTTAAATCAACTCCTTCTGGCACATATTTCATTGAGTGTATCAATGCCATGTTCTTCGATGAAACAATGGTGTTTTTTTCCAATGAATTGAGCAAGGCCCTTTCAAAACCAGTGTATTCTCTGTAAACAAGCGGTTGGAACAAACGAGGCAATTTTGGTGAGAACAGTTTGAATATTGAATAGTAGGAATAAAGCAAAGGTGCTTTGTATAAGGGGGTTGTAAAATGCAATACTTCAGCTTGGATTTTTTTGGCAATTTTCGCTGCCAGCAATGGAAAAGGAGGCAACACAACGTTTTTGTAACCTATTCGCAGTGTTTTTCCTTGAGTGAATTTTACTTGGAATTTTTCTTTTTGTGTTTCTTTCTGAGTGTCAAATTTTTGGGTAACGAGTGTAATGTTGACTTTTTTTGAGAGTTCTCTACAGATAGCGCGTGTATAGTTTATTGAGCCAGCTATTCTGCTAGGATAAGAATAAAATTTTGAAAAATATGCAATGTCCATTTTACTCACGCATTATGTAAACCTTTATTTTTCCACTTTCAAAAAGAATTGGTTTGTTTAATTCGCTGCAGTTTGAAAGGAAATAATCAACGTTTTTGTCACCAATAAACACAATCCTATGCCCTTCTTTGTCAAATATGTCTGCACCGGGAATTTTGTCAGCGCGTTTATGCACTGCCCAAGGAAAATGGAATATTCTGCCTGCTTCCATGTAACGGCAGTAATTTTTTTCTTGTACTGGATCAGGGTTGTCGTACAGTGAATTGTATGGAAAGCTGTATTTTTTTATTCCAGTCGGAATGTCCAAAAAGCACTGGTCGATTCCAAGGGTGAATGGCCCTGGCAACTGGTTTATTTTTTCCCCTATTTCATAGAACCCCACGGGAAAAGAGCGCGCCTGGAGTACAATCAAGGCAAACCCAGTGAAGTAAAGAAAGTGAAAGAAAAGTACCAGCGTGATTACTATTTTTGCAATTTTTTTTGCTTTTTTGCTTTTTGTTTCAAGCATTGTCTTAATACCATAAGCGGAAAAAATACTTGCAGGAATAAACATCAAAAAAGAAAGTTTTGCTGGCATATAAAATTGGTGTATTGAAACAATTGGGCTCCACCTCATAAAAAAGTTGAGCACAACGTTTGCTGAGAGAAAGGCAATAAAAATAAAACCGGCCAGCACAATGGCTTGGACTTCTTTCATTTTCTCTTTTTTGAAAGCCAAGTAAAGCCCAAGCAGTGCAGGATAAAATGCAATGAGCGCAATGAGGTTGGGCACTGTTATACCACCTTTTATGAGTGTTTTGTTTGTTTCTGGAATAAGCCTGAAAAGAATAAGGCCAAGAGTTTCCGGCAGGATGATTATGGAGGAGGCGAGTGGAATGGCAAACTTGTCTATTAGGCCTTTGAGTGAAAAATTCCTTTCAATGAGAAATTCTATTACAAGGAAAAGAATAAAGAGGATAAAGAAATGAGCATACGCCCACAAGCCAATTAGTGAAAAGAAAAGCATTGGCTTATTTTTTTTAATGTGAAAATAGAATGCAGCAAGGAAGAATAATTGGCCCATTATTTGCGGCAAGTAACCTGCATCTATTGCAAGAAAAGTGCTTATTGAAAAGGCAAAAATAAAAGTTGAAACAAGTGCAAACTTTTCATTCAAAAAATTTTTAGCCAGCAGGAACACGCCAAGAATTGTAATAACAAGAAAAAAGACAGAAAGCAGTGAATTTACAACATATGAGTTTGGAAAAACCGAATAGAAAAAAGAGGAAACCAAGCGGTAAATCAATGGGTAAGAGTGGATCAATGGAATGGATTCACTTGAATCGGGAAAAGGACCATGCCTTAATGCTGTGAGTTTCACTGCATTTGCATGGTTCATAAAATCATTGCAAGTGCTTGGATAAACTCCATTGGGCCATAAAAGAAAGATGAAAACCATGGAAAAGGCAAGAAGGATTCCAACTAACAGCAAGAAGTGTTTTTTTTCAATTTTTCTCTCCCTTTTCTTACAAAAGAAATTCCTGCAAATGAAAAAGGAAAACACTGCTGAAACAAGCATTGCAATTAGTGCAGTTTGTGGGTAGATGAGTGCAGAATAGCCAAACCAAACTCCAAAGATGGACAGCATTGCAAAAAAGGAAACAATGAATGAAAATGTTTTTTCCAGCACGTTTACACCCGGTATTTTTCTGCTTTCTGCTAATTGTACCAAAAACTTAAAATTAATAAGAAATAATTAACTAATATATTATAATTTTTCCTATTAAGCGCTTTATTGGTACAAAACTGCAATGGAACTGTTTTTTTATGACGAGCGAAACACTGAAATCTTTTGTTAAAAACTACTTTTTTTCCTTTTCCTCGAAAGTTTTCCTCGCCATAGTCGGGCTTCTTTTCACTTATATTATTGCAAATTATTTAGGCCCAAGTGATTATGGCTTGGTTGTTTTTTATATGGCCTTCGCTGTGAGCATTGCCAATCTTTTTGGAATGCATGTCTTCTCAGAACTGGTTTTTGTTTTCACGGCAAAATTTAAGTCAAAAAAGTTTTTTATTAGGGCATTGAGATGGGAGTATTCCCTCATGCCAATTG
>JAFCFP010000043.1 GCA_017608575.1 Candidatus Iainarchaeum sp.
CGCAATAAAATCGCCGGTTTTCTGTTTTATGATTTCAAGCGGTCTTTGAATACCGTCATAAATTGAGCCAAGCAATCCAGGTCCAAGCTCCACGCTTAATGGCTCTCCTGTTCCAACAACTGGTTCGCCTGGCATTATTCCGCCTGTTTCTTCGTAAACCTGAATTGTTGCAATGTCTTTGTTGAGTCGAATCACTTCCCCAATTAGGCCCTCTGTTCCGACTCTTACAACATCGTTTATTTTCACTCCCATCATGTTTTTTGCTTCCACAACCGGTCCAGAAATTCTTGAAATAACTCCTTTCACTTCCATTTATTATTCCTCCGTTTAAACATTATTTCACTCCAGTGGCGCGTTTTGTAATCAATTTAAGTAATCCAATTTCCCCCTTTCTCTTATAAGAGGGAACTTCAATCACCATGGGCCTGCGGTGGGTTTCAATAAACCAAGCAAGCCATTGCTTTATTTCATTGCACGACTCATCAACAATAACAAGCCCTGTTTCATTCCTTGAAGCAAGCTCTTCAAATTGCTCTAGCAATTCCTGCCTGTTTTGTGAAGCAATTAATGTGTTTTTAACTCCCGCCAGCCTGAATCCGAGCACTGTTTGCCTGCATCCAAGAACCGCAATTTCCATTTTACACACCTATTGCTATTTGTTTTATTCTCTCCTTTGGAATTCCTTCCTTTATTCCGTTAAGTATTGTTTTCAAATTCCTTATTTCGTTCTCCTTCAACACCAGATAAGAAACCATGGGTGTTAAACCAAAAGGTTGTTGAACAAACATTGCCTTAACCTGTTGCAAGTAAAATTTGTCCACTGCTCTTTCCAGTGAACAAAGCCGTTTATTCTTTGAATACTCTCTCAGGGCATCGCTTAAAACAGCATAATATGGAGTGCCTTCGAGCACTGAAATAGCGGAAAGCACATTTCGGCTTTCAGCGAGGGCTTCCAATTTTTTTTCATTAAGAGCATGATAATTTTTGATCAATATGCTCTTTATTGCTTCAACAGGCAATCCCTCATTGATGCTCCTCAAAGCAATTTTAATATTCAACAAATCAACAAGCATTCCATAAATTTTCTTGATGTTTTTTTCATCCCCCATTACTGCTGCGTTTTGGATTGCTTCACCTAGTTGTTGTCTGCTTAGAATGGTTTCATACAAATACTTATCCAGCATTTTTCCATACTCGCTGGCAGTTGCCTCTGGGGGCAAATCCTTCACCAACTCCTTGTAATGGGTTGCCTTGAGCAATTCAATTACCTCTGCAATATTGCTGGCTTCTTTCAATTTCTGCAAAAAAGACTCAGAAAGCGGTGCTGGAAAAAGCCAGCCCACTTTTTCACCGGTTTCCTTTGAAGCAATTATTCTCTTAATGTTCTCAATATCGTAACGCGCGCTCACGATTCTAAAAAACCTCTTCGCTTTTCTTGGACTCATTGAAACAATTTTTTTATAATCAAATGCAAGGTTTAATGAAAGAGCCTGCTCTATTTCCTCCAAGTCAGTTTTTTCAGCAACAAACCTTTCATAAGTAGTGCCTTCAAAGGAAGCAATTACGTCACGATAATTCATTGCCTCTATTAATTCCCGCAACTTGTTCTCGCGCATCATTGTTCCAGCCATTACACGAATGCGTGCCACAGGATAAGCATAAGCAGCAATCGGCAAAAATTGTTTAATGTAGTATGCAAGAAACAGCAAAGCCCCCCCAATTGCGCCCATCAAAAAGTAACGCAGCATCATTGCGCTGGAAAACAAGTCAACCATTGTTTCACCTTAATTCCTGCAACTCTTGCAGCAATTCCTTTTTCAGTTCTCCTTTTTTTTCCTCCAGCAAAGCAGAAAAAGTGCAATCCACTTTTATTTTGCAATCTGCTGATTGTACTATTGCACCTGTTTTCACTTTGTTGCTTGCCTTCACTTTCACTTTTTTTCCTTTGAGCGGTTTAAGCTTTACTTTGCCTTTGTCCCTGGCTGACACAAAAACCACAATGTTCTTGGAAGGAATTTCTTGCATTGCCTGATTTATAAGGGAATTCATTTTTTTCTCATAACCAGCTTTGGTGGAAATCTCTGAAATGCTTTTTTCCACTGATTCAAGTGCAAGCTCCATAACCATGTCAAGTGCTTTGGCTTTCTCTTTTTTTGCCTGCAGTCTTGCAGCAGCAATCAATCTCTGCTTTTCCATTTCCGCTTCCTTTTGGGCCTTTTCAATTGCTTCACTGGTTATTTTTGCTGCCTTTTTTTCAGCTTCTTGGAGAATTGCCTTTAACTCCTGTTCTTTCTCCTGCTCAATTTTTTCAATACTTTTTCTAGTGTCTTCCTTTATTTTTTCAATTATGCCATCCATTCACACCATCTTTTAATTTTTTTGAAGAATGCGCTGGGCTCAGAAAGCACCGAGCCCCGCAGCAACCACAAAAATTATCAATATTGCTATCACAAAGCCATAGATTGCCTGGGTTTCCGGCAGTGCAACCATTGTCAGCATTTTTCCAAAGGAATAGTCCTTTTCCGCAACACCACCAGCAGCAGCTGCAGCAGCCATTCCCTGGCCCATTCCTGAACCAGCAGCAGCTATTCCTATTGCCAAGCCGGCTCCAACCATTATCAATCCAAGGCCGGTTACCATTGCAGGGTCTGCAACCATTTACTTCACCTCCCTTTTTTCGGTTAATTTTCTTTTAATGTGAAAAGGGCTAAACTCGTTTCCAGTGCCCTCATAAAAATATGAAAAAAATTCAACGCAGTGCAACCTGAAAGGGTGAATAAAAGAACTCAACAGATTGAATAAAAAATTTGCAAAATGGCCAAAAACCAGGAACAGTATTGCAATTATCCAGCCCACAAATGGAATTCCGGCAATAAGCATTGCAAGCTTGTTAATTGACATTGCAATTGCAAACGTTGCCAGACCCAAAGCAACAAGCCTCAAATAGGAAAGAACATTCCCCAAATAACCCGTTACTTTCATCAACCCAAGAGGTCCACCATTCCAGAAAAGCAATAACAATGTAAGTCCGACAAGAAAAACTCCCCAGTAAAAGAAAACGCTTTCAGTGTTAGTGTGCAAAACCATTGCTGTGCTGATTAAAATCACTCCCACTTGAAGAATAATCCATGAAAATTTTTCAGTCAATGCTTTTTTGTATTCCTTTTTTCTCAGGGCTTCCCTTATGCCCATTATTATGCCGAGATTCAAATGCATTACTCCAACGAAAACAATCACTGCCAAAAAAAGCTTGGCGCCGTTTGCGCTCAACGTATTCACTATTGCAAATTTTTTTGCAAAGTTCCCAAGGTCGCCGAAAAAAGAACCAAAAATAAAGCCAAAAATTGCAGTGAAGATGCCTCCATGCCATAAAATGTTCGTCAAATGAGCCCAGCCCTCCTCCTTTTTTCCAAGGGTAAAACGCAAAAACAATCCAAGAGCAATTAGTATTAACCCATAACCCAAATCAGAAAAAGCCAATCCAAAAAAAACAGGAAAAAGCAATGCAATAAACAGCGTTGGATCAATTGCGTTGTATTCCGGCAAGCCATACATTTTCAGCAAGTATTCATAGTCTCGCACAAAAGGCGGGTTTTTCAGTTTAATCGGTGCTTCTTTTTCAGTGAAAGGAACCTCTTCAGCATAAAACCTTTCATTTGTTTTTTTTGCCAGAATTTGTCTGAACTTTGACACTTTATCCAATGGCACGAATGCCTCAAAAGATGCTGTTTTTTCGGTTTTTCCAAAAAAGGAAAGCGCGTGGCTTTTTGATTTTTCAATTTCCAGTAATTCCTGCAAAGCCAAAAGCCTTGCCTTGTTTTTCCTTGCAAGTTCTCTTGCTTTTTTCAGTTCATTTTTTTGTTGTTGTTTGAGTCTTGCAAGGCTTGATTCAATTTTTGGAATAAGGTTCTCTATTTTGCCAGTGTATTCAGGCACAGCAATCCTGTCAAAGCCGATTTTTCTAAGCTCTCTAAGAACAGCCTCTGCTTTCTCTGTTTCCACTGAAAATAGGACAATTTTTTCCTTTTCACCAATAACCCTGATGAGCCTTGCGTTTTTGGTTTTGGTGATTCTTTCCCTTAGCGCTGGCTCCAATTCAACAGGAATCCTGCCGATAACAACTTCAATTCTCTGAAAGCCATGCAATAAATCCATTTCAATGCCGAGCCCCTTAATGGTTTCAAGAACCGATTTTTCCTCGCTTAGCAAGGCAATCCTTTCATTCAGTGATTTTAGTTTTCTGTCAATGCCTTCAACTTTTTCGGATAAAGGCAATAGAAAGGACAGCACTTTCCTTTCAAGCCCGCTAAAGTCTTTGGGTTCTTTTTCCCTTTTTGGCTTTCTTTCAAAAAGAAAATCACAAAGCATTGTTTTAATGCTTTTGCTTTGGTTGTGGGCTTTGAAAAAATTAAGAATTCTTTTGGTCTTTGTTAAATGGAATGATGCAAATTTTTCCCTTTCGCTTATTTCAAATGCTTCGAGTTCTTTTTCTTCAAGGTCAACCTTTCTAATTTCAAGTAACTCATCCTCATGCAGTTCATCCAGTACTCTTTGAAGGTCTTCCTGCAACAACACAACAGAAAACTTCTTGAACCTCGCAGGCTTAAGCATTGAGCAACCTCTTAAATATTATTTTTTTCATTGCGCGGATTTTTTTTCTGCCATTTTTTTCAATTTCCTGTCTTTCCTCCAACGCCTTTTTTAAAATCCTTTCGGAAAGCATTTTTCCTTCTTTTTTCCCTTTTTTGATTATTTCAATTGCCCTTTCATTTGCTTCCACGCGCACTTTTTTCAGCATTTCTGCAGCTTTAAGGCGTGCTTTTTCAATCTCTTTCTCCTTGTTTTTTTCCATTCTTTCAATCATTGAGCGGCTTTCCCTTTCAAGTGATTTTATTTCCCTTAACAATTCCATTAAAAGCACCAAAACTTTACCAACAAAGGGTTGGGTATAATGAAACCGTCTATCCAAAAGTTTTTAAAAAGTAGCCAAAAAGCCCATTATTCCAATACGAATAATTGCCTTTTTTTGGCTTAAAACCGAAAAAAGATTGGTTTTTAAAAGGTTTAATGTATATTCTTTCAATGAATGCTAAAGATGCACTTTCAAAGGCAATTTCAAAAGCCACAGGCTTAAGTGAAGAAAAAATAAACACGCTTTTTGAATTGCCTCCAAAAAAAGAATTCGGGGATATTGCGTTTCCCTGCTTTGCCATTGCAAAAGGAAAAAACCCCACAATAACAGCAAAAGAACTCGCGGAAAAAATAAAGCCCCCAAAAGAAATAAGCAAGGTTAAAGCAGTTGGCCCATATGTTAATTTTTTCTTGAATGACGCAATCCTTGCAGAGTCCACTCTCTTGGAAATACTTAAAAAAAGGGAAAAATACGGCGCACCAGAAAAGAAAAGCAAAAAAAAAGTAATGATTGAATACTCTGCGCCGAACACAAACAAGCCCCTGCACTTGGGGCATTTGAGGAACGACAGCATTGGAATGGCTCTATCGCGGGTCCTTGAATTTTCAGGGCAAAAAGTAATAAAAGCCAACCTTATAAATGACCGCGGTATTCACATATGCCAAGCAATGCTTGCATACAAAAAATTCGGAAAAGGAAAAACGCCACAGAGCACTGGCATAAAAGGGGACAAATTTGTCGGTGATTATTATGTCAAATTCAACCAGGAAGCAAAAAACAATCCCACCCTAAACAAAGAAGCAGCCAAGCTCTTGCAGAAATGGGAAGCCCATGATCCGGCGACAATAGAGTTATGGAAAAAAATGCGCTCTTGGGCGCTTGAAGGATTCAAAAAAACATACGCTGAGTTTGGTTCAGAATTTGACCATTTTTTCTTTGAATCAGATTTCTATGACAAAGCAATGCCGCTCATTGAATTGGGGTTAAAAAAAGGAATATTTTACAAAAACAAAGACGGCGCAATAATTGCAAAACTCAAAGAGTTCGGCCTGCCGGACAAAACAGTGCTTCGCTCAGACGGCACATCAATTTATATTTCCAACGATTTGGCTTTAACTAAATTCAAGCAAGAAGAATTCAATTTGGACAGAAATATTTTTGTGGTTGCAAACGAGCAAAACCTTTACTTCAAGCAATTGTTCAAGATTCTGGAACTGCTGGGATTCAAGTGGGCTTCGGACTGCGAGCACTTGAATTATGGATTGGTTTTATTGCCGGAAGGAAAAATGAAATCAAGGGAAGGAAAAGTAATTGATGCAGACGACCTCATTGCAGAAATAAAATCACTCGCGGAAAAAGAGATAAAAAAAAGACATTCAAACTTGGAAGAAAAAGAAATTAACAAAAGGGCAAAGGCAATAGCGCTTGCGGCAATAAAATTTTCAATGCTTAAAATCCACCACAAAAAAGATTTCACCTTCAATGCAAAAGAATCACTTTCATTTGAAGGCGAGTCAGGCCCTTATCTTCAATACTCTTATGCTCGAGCCAAAAGCATTCTAAGAAAAGCAGGTGCACGCAAAGGAAAGCCCGACTTTTCACTGCTTGCAAGCAGTAGGGAAAAAGAATTGCTTAAAAAACTTGGCAGTTTTCCCCAACTCATTAAACGCGTTGCAGAAACCAGTGAACTCCACGCGCTTTGCCATTACCTGCTCGGCATAGCGGAAGAATTCAATTCATTCTACCACGAAAAACAAGTGCTAAAAGAAAAAGAAGACATAAGGGAAACACGGCTTGCATTGGTTGAAGCTTTTTCAATTGTCCTTTCCACTGGCTTAAAGCTTTTGAACATTCCTGTTATTGAAAGCATGTAAAACAGCATGCTAAGCTATAAAACAATTAATGCAGATAATATAAATAGCATGGCGAAAAAGAAGGAAAAGAATGCAAAAAAGGGAAGAGCCAAAAAATTGTATGAAGTGTTAAAGCGCTCAGCGAAAAAAAAGAAAGCAAAGAAAAAAAGCAAAATTCCGATAATCAAGCTAAGCGTTCCAAAAAAAAACAAGCGAAGGGAAAAATATTCAAGCGAAATGAACGCATTGTTAAAAAAAATGGAAAAAAACATTGACATGCCGGATGTATTGCTAATTGAAAGGGTTTTTGGATTTATTTCAAAAGCAAACCCTTTGCTGAGAGCCCAAAAGCAAAAATTGGTTAAAAAGGCATTCACTTATTCCAGAAAAAAACACGGAAAACAAAAACGCGCTTCAGGTGACCCCTATTTCACTCACTTGATTGGAACAGCAATGATTATTTCGGATTACAATGTTGACAGTGAAACAGTAGCTGCTGCACTGCTTCATGACATCCTTGAAGATACTGACACAAAAGAAGAAGAAATAGTAAGAGAATTTGGTGAAGAAGTTGCATCACTTGTTTCAAGCGTTACACGCCTTGACAAAATAGTGAAAAAAAGAAAAGACGAAAACCAAGCAAAATACTTACGCCAGTTAATGCGGGCTTCCTCGAAGGATTTTAGGGTCCTCCTAATAAAACTAGCGGACAAACTCCACAACCTCAGAACAATTGATTTTCTCCCAGAAAAAAAAAGAAAAGAAATAAGCAGGCAGGCGCTTGAAGTTTATGCACCTCTTGCAAGAGAGCTTGGCTTGCAGGAGATTCAATGGGAAATGGAAGACATCTGCTTCAGGGTACTGCATCCAAGGGAATTCAAAGAACTGGAAAAACGGCTGTCAAAAAAAATAAAATCAAAAGAAAGAGAGATAGATAAAGCAATTGAAATGCTTTGCGCTGAAATGAATCGTTCAAAAAAGAAAACATCAAAAAAATTTAAGTTTGAAAAGCATTACAAAAACCTTTACAGCATTTACAGAAAAATAACAGAAGAAAACAGGACATTGGATGAATTGTATGATTATGTTTCGCTTTCCATTACCGCTAAAAGCGTTGATGACTGTTATAAGGCGTTGAGATTTGTTCACAAAACATTCTATCCAATTCCAATGAAAATGAAAGACTTTATTTCAATTCCTGCAGGCCTCAACCAAAAAGCAATTCACACTTCAGTCATTGGCCCCATGGGGAACCCGCTTAAAGTCCGCATTAGGACAAGTGAAAGAAAAAAAATATCTGCTTTAAGCTTGATTCTTCACAGGAAAAAAATGGCTTTTGGTCAAAACGCACAATTGCCCATTAGTGTTCCGGAGATTCCGGAATTTGAAGACAGTGAGTTCCTGGACGCACTTAAAAGCGATTACCTCAAACGTAGAATAAACGTTTTCACAGAAAAAGGAAGCATTGTCAGCATGCCGGTTTCCTCAACACTGCTTGATTTTGCATTCAAAATAAACCCGCAAAAGGCATTGAAGACAAGCGGTGGACGCGTTAATGGGAGAAGAGTTCCACTCTGGGAACAATTGCATTCGGGAGACAGAGCAGCGGTTTTTTTTGCTTCAAGGGAAACCGCTAAAGCAGACTGGCTTGAATTTGTATGCTCTTATGAAGCCAAAGAGGCAATAAAGAATTTTTTGAAAAAACCGTTAAAAGAACCCCAAAAATTACTGCAGCCTGCCTGTCTTACAATTGTTGCCGAAAACAGGCTTTCACTCCTTTTTGAACTTGGAAAAATTTTTTCAGAGCTGGGTTTGACAATTGAATCAATGCATGGTCAAAAGGCAAGC
>JAFCFP010000044.1 GCA_017608575.1 Candidatus Iainarchaeum sp.
AGTGGATCCTTTGTAGCTTCCACATGGAATGAAATAATTGAAGCGCCGGCTTCAGCGAATGCTTCAACATGCTTTTCCGGTTCAACAATCATTAAATGAACATCCAATGGTTTTCTAGATTTTACTTTTTTTAGAACAGCATTTCCAAAAGTAATGTTTGGAACAAACACTCCATCCATTACGTCCACATGGATTAAGTCAGAGAATTTTTCCACTGCCTTTATTTCCTCGTTAAGTTTTCCAAAATCAGCGGAAAGAATGCTTGGTGCAATCATAATTTTTTTCTTCACAAAAACCACACTCAAAATGTTATGTATAATTCTTTAATTGTTTTTTTGCGTTAAGCGCAATATTCTCTGCAGTAAAACCGTATTTTTTAAACAAATCCTTTGGTGAGCCACTTTCCGCAAACCTGTTCTCCAAGCCAATTCTTTTAAATGGAACACAGAGTCTCTCTTCTGAAAGCACTTCTGCAACTGCGCTTCCAAGGCCCCCAATTATTTGATGGTCCTCTGCTGTGATTATTGCTTTGGTTTCCCTTGCTGCTTTAATTATTGCTTTTTTATCAATTGGTTTTATTGTATGCATATTTATTATTCTTGCACTGATTCCTTCTTTTTCAAGCAACACTGAAGCTTCTATTGCAATTGGCACCAGTGCACCACAGGCAATAATTGTTACATCGTTTCCCTTTCGCAATTGCACTGCTTTTCCGAATTCAAATTTGTAATCATTCCTGTAAATAACAGCGCTTTTTTCCCTGTTTGTTCTCAAATAACAGGGCTCATTAAAATCCTTCAAAAACCAGGTTGCTTTTTCTGCTTCAATTGCATCAGCTGGAACAATCACATTCATTCTCGGCAGAGTGCGCATTAGTGAAATATCCTCTGTTGCCTGTGCAGTTGGACCATCTTTTCCAGTAAAAATGCCAGCATGCGATCCAACAATTTTAACAGGCACATTGCCATAACAAACACTCTGCCTAATTATTTCAAACGCTCTCCCAGTTAAAAACATTGCAAAGCTTGAAACAAATGCTTTCTTTCCCTCCAATGCAAGACCTGTTGCCAAGCCAACAGCATTCATTTCACTAATTCCAGCGTAAAAAAACCTTTCAGGAGCCGTTTCTTTCAACCACAGAGAACGTGTTGAAGAAGCAAGGTCTGCGTCAACTGCAACAACAAGTTTGTCTTTTGCACCAATTTCTCTTATTGCTTTCCCATATCCATCGCGCGTTGCAATAAATTCTTCAAATTTTTCCCTTAACACTTCATTCACCCAATTCCTTTAATGCCTGTTCCAATTGCTCTTGGGATAAAGCCTTTCCATGCCATTGTGGGTCATTCTCCATAAACGAAACACCCTTTCCCTTAACAGTTTTTGCAACAATTGCAAACGGCTTGTCTGATTTTTCAGCTTGCTCTAACGCTGAAGCAATTTGTTGCAAGTCATGGCCATTAATTTCAACAGTGCTCCAACCAAATGCCTTGAATTTTTCCGCCACAGGCTCCACATTCATTATATCCTTTGTATAACCATCATTCTGGCAGCCGTTCCTGTCAATAATTACAATCAAATTATTCAGTTTATGAAATCCAGCAAACATCGCTGTCTCCCAAACAATCCCTTCCTGTATTTCTCCATCTCCAACCAATGCATACACTTTGTGCTTTTTTCCATCCATTTTTGCCGCTAAAGCCATGCCACTTGCAACACTGAACGCTTGCCCCAATGAGCCTGAAATTGTTTCAATGCCTGGTGTTTTTCTTTCAGGGTGTCCCTGCAATAAACTGTTTATTTCCCTGAAATGCCACAATTCGCTTTCAGGAATAACACCTTTTAAGCAAAGAGCAGCATACAGTCCAGGGCAAGCATGCCCCTTGCTTAAAACAAACCTATCCCTTTTAGGATCGCTTGGATCGCTTGCATTAAAATTCATTTTATAAAAATACAAAACAGCCAGAATATCCGCTTCACTTAGTGAGCCGCCGGGATGCCCCGATTGAGTGTTTGTGGTCATTTTCAAGGAAAGCACTCTTATCTTTCGAGCAATTTCCTTCAATTCTTCCTCTTTTTCTTTGGAAAGAATTTTTTTCATTCAAACCAACTTTTAAATCTTTTGCTTTGACTTTTTTGCATCATCCATAAAACGTTTTATTCCCTCGCTTGTTTTTGCATGGGAAACCATTTTTTTAAGCACTTCAAACGGCACGGTTGCAATGTCTGCTCCAAGCAATGCAGCTTCAATTACATGCATTGGATGTCTTACACTGGCAACAATTATTTTTGTTTTAAAGCCATAATTCCTGTAAATTTGCACTATTTCCGCTACAAGCTTCATTCCATCGTTTCCAATATCGTCAAGCCTTCCCACAAAAGGACTAACATAATCCGCACCAGCAATTGCTGCAAGCAATGCCTGGTTTGCACTGAAGACTAGCGTGCAATTTGTTTTAATTCCCTTTTTGCTCAAAGCCTTTATTGCTTTTAATCCTTCTTCGCACATTGGAATTTTTATTATTACATTTTTGTGAATCTTGCTTAATTTTTCCGCTTCTCTGATCATTTCCTCTGCTTTCAAGGAAAGCACTTCAGCGCTTATTGGGCCATTAACAATTTTGCATATTTCCCTGACAGCACTCTTAAAATCCTTGTGCCCGGCTTTTGCTACAAGCGTTGGATTGGTTGTCACACCGCTTAAAATTCCCCATGAATTAGCCTCACGAATTGCATTAATATCAGCAGTATCCAAAAAGATTTCCATTCAAACCCCCTCTTTAAAACAAAAAAATCAATGAAAAGAAATGCTAATTGAATGGGAAAAGAAGTATTTAAAAAGGTAATCAAGGGCGCTTCAAAAGCGCCCCTTTGTTTATTACTTGCCAGTCTTCTTCTGCAAGGGAGTTTTCTTTTGTTTGGCTTTTTTCAGGGTTTGGTGTGCTTTTTTGTTTCTTGTTTCTTTCCTCTTTTTTTGGTGTTTTTTTCAAACAAAAGCACTGCATACATGCTTCCTTTTTCGCCTGCTTTGTTGCCTATTCTTTTGTTGAGCCTTCGGGAAGGCGTGCACACGAGTTCGAATTTTTGCAGTTTCCAGCCATTCATTTCCTTTTCAATCATTGCTTTGTTTAGTTTGTGCAAGTGCCCCCTTGTGTTCATTCCCCATAAAAGAGAGAAAGCTCTCCAAAAATATCCATGTTCCATTGGAACACTGAGCAGAATTTTTTCCCTTGCAATTCTTTTAAGTTCAGCCAGGGCTTTCTTCCAATTTGGAACATGTTCAAGTGTTTCAGTGCAAAGCACAAAATCAAAGCTTTCATTTTTAATCGGCAAAAATTCAGCATTTGCCAGAATAAAACTGTCCATTTTTGTTTTCTCACGAGCAATAAGTAGTTTTTTTAACTCCAAATCAATGCCACTGCAAAAAGAAAATCCTTTGGTTTCAATTGCTTTTTGAACATAGTAACCTGAACCGCAGCCAATCTCGATAAAAGTTTTTCCCTTAAATTCCTTCATTAATTTTTCAATTTTTTCCTCACGGGCCTTGCAGCCAAGAAGCCTTCCTCTTATAGAAGAATAATAAAACTCTTGTTCCTCCATTTTCACGGAAAACACTTTTTAAGTTTTAATTCTTTTTTTCCAAAAGGAATTGGAAGACTGATTCTGCAGCAATTGCTCCAGTGCCAGCTGCCACAATTGCTTGGGCGAATGCCCCACTTACATCTCCTGCAGCAAACACGCCTTTCACAGTAGTGCGGCCTTCTTTGCTTGTTTCAATATAGCCCTTTTTGTCCAATTTGCAGCCAAGTTCTCTGGCAATTGAATTCTGTGGCAAAAGACCAATGTAAACAAAAACACCCTGGCATTCAATCATGCTGCTTTCCCCTGTTTGCGTGTTTTCCACTTCAATTCCTTCAACCATTGTGTCTCCAAATATTCTCACTATCTTCCTGTTGGTTAGCACTTCAATGTTTTTCTTTTTTTGTAGTTGATCCAAATAAACCGCATCAGCTTTAATTTGAGAGCCAAACTCTATTATGAACACCTTTTTGCAGATGTCAGCCAAGAAAAGCGCATTTGTTATGCCTGAATTGCCACCGCCAATTACTGCCACTGTTTTTTCCCTGAACATTGGCCCATCGCATGTTGCACAATATGTGACGCCTTTTCCAAGCAATTCTTTTTCTCCCGGCACATTCAATTGCTTGTGCGTTGTGCCAGTGGCAATTATTATTGCTTTTGCATTTATTTTTTCGCCAGTGGATAATTCCAATTCAAATCCTTGAGTGCTTTTTTTTGCGTGTTCCACTGTTATGCCTTCCTCTATTTTGATTCCTTGGGCTTTTGCGTGTTCAGCCATTTTTTGCGCTAACTCAATTCCCTTTATTTCCTTAAAGCCAGTGTAGTTTTCCAATAACACTGAATCAGCCACATATCCTCCCGCAATTCCCTTTTCAAATAATCTCACTGAAAGGTTTTTTCTTTTTGCATAAATTGCTGCAGTGATTCCAGCTGGTCCAGCGCCAATTATTGCCAAACCCAATTCGTTCATTTCAATCACTGAAAAAAATAACCGCGAAATGTTTAAATACACAGAACGCTCTTATAATAGTGAATTTTAAAATAACAACCAATATTAATTTTAATTAGTTAAAAGGTGATGTGCTTGCGTTTGGGGAAAGAGAAGGAAACTGTTTTTCTTCTATTAATTATTGCAGCAATGGTTGCCTTTGGCATTTTTTCAAACATTTTTTCAACTCCACCTTTTGACTCAGAGTTTAAAAAAATGAGCAAAATCTGGCTTGACCGCGGCATAAAAGAAGAAAAACTCCACCTTGCAGTTGACGAACTCCGCCAACAACCCAAAGAAAAACTGCTTGAAATGAAGGCAGATCTTGCATTCTTCAAAGCGCATGAAAAAAATGATTCCATTATTGAGCTTGCAACAGTTTATGATTCTTTAATTGATTATATTATTGCAGAAAAAAGGCTTGCAAGCACAAAGGCAGCCCTGGCAGGCAAAGAGAATCCCTGTGAAAGCATTCCCTGCTATGAAGAACTTGTAAAAGAGTCAGAGGAATTACTTTACTCAACAAACAATTATGTAGCAAACGCAAATGATTTTGCAAGACTTCACGCTGAACAATCAAGAAAAATAGCAATGTTTTCTTCTAAAACAATTTCAAAAAAAGACACTGGCTTGAATAAGATGAAGCAGTTCCTTGAAGCTTTAAAGGAGGCATGCAAGTGATTACACGCACTGCAATCAAGCACACTGTTCTTGTTTCCTTTTTGTTATTGCTTTTTTTATGGCAGGTTTGTGCTTTCACTGTAATCGGAAAAGTGCAAGGCGTTGGCGAGCGCTCAGGAGACAATTACACTGAATTGGGTTGTGATATTGCAAGATCGGCTTTTTGCGTCAAAGTACTGCCATTGAATGAAGAAAAAATAAACGCTGGCTTTTTTACTGGCAACAGCTCGGCAGAGCTCTCTTTCAAAGCAGGGGGCTATTATTTTCCGCCAGTGTTTAATGTTGATTCAAGCCAATGGGTTGACCACAATGTAGTGGGCTTTGGAGGCCTGCCATTGGCAACCCTTTTGTGTTATTTTAATGGAAGGGAAGCGGACTGTGGAGCCAGCCTAAGAAAAAGCCAGCCGGTTTCATTGAATAAAGAACAGCCAATTGATGCCTTTGGAAAGAATGGCATTGCTGTTTTTCGCATTACAAAAATAACAGGCCCCTATGTTGAAGAGGGTTCTTTCAGGCCGTTTTATTATTTTAAAGCACACGAGGAAAAAGGCGAAAATGTTGAAATTCAGTTTGAAGTAAAATTTTTGGATCCAGAAACAGGCGAATACGTTAAGGAAAACAATGAAGTAAAATGGTTTTCTTCACAGCAAGAAATTGACGAATATGTGCAAAAAAACTTTGGCGAGAGAATGCAGCAAATCGCCGAACAACTTCAAAGTCTTTCCTCTGAAACAGTGCAGCAAACTACCCAGCCTAGTGGAATGGGAATTGCCACAAGCACGAGTGGCAACAAAGCATTAATCCACCAGGCGCCAAGTGGAGTGGGAGACATTGCCACGCATTATGGAAGCCTTACAGAGCCCTTTTCAAAAACCAGTGATTTTGTTGTAAGGACAAGGTTTGATGTTGAGCAATTCAGAGCAATGCAGAAAGGCCGCAATACAACACTTGCATTCAATGCGGGCAGTTTTAATTATTTTTCAGAACCAAAGACAATTGATGCAAGTTCTTTAAACAAATGGTTTTCATTGCATGGAGATGAAGGGCATTCTGTTTACAGGTTTGAATTAATTGAATTCAAGCCAATGGTTGTAAATAAAGCCAATGGCTTAACTGAAAGCGAAGCAGAAGCCAAAATAGCTGTTTATACTGAAACAGGCAGTGAAGAAAGCCAGCTTGATTGTTCAGGAATTGTTTCACTATCAAACGCTGACACGATTTCCAGGTTTTTAAAAGCAGGAGAGGATGCAAGCGAGCCCTGGGGACAGCGCTGTGACAAGGAAGCCGGCTGGAAAATGGATGGAATACTGCTTTTCAAAATAAGGGATTTTAAGGCACCATATTATTTAAGAGATGGTTCAACTTACACGCTTGTTTCAGGTAACTCAAATAATTATGAAATTGATGTGTTTTTTGATGTGAGATTTAAAACTAATCATTCCCCAGAATTTTTCACTCCGGAATTTTCCAGCGAAGACGCACTAAAACAGTTAGTGGAGGGAGCGCAGTTAACAGTGAATGTTTTGGATGAAGCGGGTAACAATGTTGAAAATGCAATTGTTTCGGTTGAAAAAAACAGCGCCGGTCTTAAAAGAATGGAGCAATCAACTGATGCAAGCGGTTCAGTGCAGTTTATTGTTCCATTGAATTTTCCCCTTGATTTAAGCGCTGAGCATGAATCAAAAGGTTCCAGTGCAAAATCAATTGAAGGAATATCCAAGCCAACAACAATTGAATTAACACTTTATTCCAGTACAGCTGGCAGTTATTACTTGGTTTTCAGTGAAGAAGATGAACAAAAATTAATTGGAACACTTGTAGTGGATGGAGAAACAATAAACAACAAGGATGAATTATACCAACAAGCAGTGAAGTATTTTTCACTGCAAACAAGTAGTGGTGAAAAAATTGAATTCAGGTCTGCGCCTGACTTTTATGGAAGCACTGTTGAATTGGTTTTAACAGATAGTGAAGGCAACACTGTTAGAACTGAAAGACAGCTTGGGTATGTTATTGAATTGCTTAACCTGCAAAAGAACGCTCATTACACTGCCTTGGTTAGAATGGAAACCCCGATGGGTGAACGTTACGCTGAACAGCACTGGTTTGTTCAGGCAGATGGAGCAATTCAAGCAGAGGATGCATGGCATGAAAAAAGCTGAAAGTTGAATGGATAAAAAATGGAGGAGAGTTAATTGGATAAAAAGTGGAAGAATTTGGTTTTATTGATAGTAGTGTGTGTTGCAATTGGTTTTTTTCTCTTCACGGCTTTTTTGCCAGAGCAAAACACTTTTGAAAAAAAATACGATAAATTCAGTAATGCTTGGAAAAAAGAAGGATTCAACAGGGTAAGGTTTCATTCTTCCCTGCCAGCGTTAGAGCAACTTTCAATTGAAAAACTCAAATCCATTAAAGCAAATATTTCGTCTGATGCTAGTTCTTCAAGTGATTCTGCCTTAATGGAGTTAAGCAATGTATATGTTGCTTTAACTGATTACATTATTGCAAAAAAAGAATTCCTTTCTGCAAAACAAGCCATTCCAGAAAATCCGACGAACTCATGCGATTACTTGCAGGAATTCAAATCGCTTGCAAACGCTTCAGAAAAACTTTTCAATGCTTCACAGGAATACATTGCTCTTGCAAATGCTTTTGTTTCTTCTTATCCAAAGGAAGCAGAATTCCTTGAAATGCATTCCACTGAAAGCACTGCTTCAAAAGAGGACTTGCAAAAATTAAAGGAAAAGCTTGCCTCTCTGGAGGAGGTGTGCGCATGAAAAAACCCCTCATAGCATTGGTTTTTTTCATTTCAGTGCTATTGCTTGGCACTATAAACGCTTTCACATTACAGTTCACTCTTCCGGACAAAATAGCTGGAAATTATTGGGGCGAGGGAGAGAACCCTTCTTTGGGTTCTGATTTGGGTGTACCGGTTGAAGATCTTCCATTTGTTGAAATTGAAATTCCAAGGGAATTTCGTGATGAAATTAACCCCAATCATGCTGTAAGGTATAGGTTTGTTTTATACGAAATAATGCCCGCCTTTCAAATCACTGTTGGAGGAAGTGATTACTCTGAACCACGAGTGGCAATAGCCGGCAG
>JAFCFP010000045.1 GCA_017608575.1 Candidatus Iainarchaeum sp.
ATGGGTTGCGTGAAGCAGACGTTGTTGTTACTGTGAGCAATTTCATGAAAAAACAGCTAGTGGAAAAATACGGCATTAAACCGGAAAAAATAAGAGTCATCTATAATGCAATTGACTTGAAGCAGTTTAAAAGGATTAAGTGCCAAAAACCAATTGAGGAAAAAATAGTTCTTTTTTTGGGCAGGTTAACAATCCATAAAGGGTGTTGTTTCTTTTTGGAGGCAGCAAAAAAGGTTCTTTCAGTTTATCCTAATGCGCATTTTCTGGTTGTTGGTTCAGGAGATTTAATGCATGAACTAATTTCAAAGGCAATTGACTTGGGAATCTACAAAAATGTCACCTTTACTGGCTTTCAGGATGATGTTTCAAGGTATTATTCTATTGCTGACCTGTTTGTAATGCCCTCCGTTTCAGAGCCATTCGGGTTAACAGCATTAGAGGCTGTTGCCTGTGGCACGCCTGTGATTGTAAGCAAGCAAAGCGGTGTAAGTGAGGTTTTAAAGAACTGTTTTAAGGTGGATTTTTGGAATTCTGATGAAATGGCAAACAAAATCCTCGGCTTGTTGAATTACCCCTCCCTAAAAGAACAAATGCAAAAGGCTTCACTGAAAGAAATAAAAGAGTACCGCAGCTGGCAAAACGTTGCCCAAGAATGCCTTGCTGTTTATGAGGAAGTAAAACATGCCTGAAGTTTGTGTTTACTTTCAAGTGCACCAGCCAATGCGGCTTTCAAAATATTCCTTTTTTGACATTGGTTCAGCCAAGCCATATTTTGATTTTGAAAAAAACAAGGAATTGCTTGAAAGAGTTGTAAGAAAATGCTATCAGCCAGCAAACGAGCTCATTCTCTCGTTGTTGAATGAGTTTGACGGCAAATTCAAGGTAAATTACAGTATTACGGGCATTCTCCTTAAACAGCTTGAAGAACTTTTTCCTGAAATAATTGACTCCTTCAAGGCAATGGCTGAAACTGGCAGTGTTGAATTTTTTGGGGAAACATACTATCATTCCCTTTCATATTTAATCTCTGAAAAAGAATTCAAGGAACAAGTAAAAATGCATTTAAAGAAAATGAAAAAGGAATTCAATGCCAAGCCAAAAATTTTTAGAAACACTGAAGCAATGTATTGCAATAGAATTGCAAAACTTGCCAATTCAATGGGGTTTAAGGGAATCATTGCAGAGGGGCTTGATTCAGTGCTTGGATGGAGAAGCCCCAATTATGTTTATGCAGCCAAAAACTCTGGAATAAAGGTGTTGTTGAGAAATTATCGCTTGAGTGATGACATTGGATTCCGTTTTTCAGAGCACAGCTGGAAAGAATTTCCCCTCACAGCCGAAAAATATGCTTACTGGATTTCAAAAAACGAAGGGCAATGCGTTAACATTTTCTTGGACTATGAAACATTCGGTGAACACCAATGGAAAGAAACCGGCATTTTTGATTTTTTGAAGCATTTGCCATCAGAAATATTAAAGCACAAAAACCTTTCATTTTCAACTGCAACAGAGCTTGTCGAAAAGCATGCTCCCATTGGAGAGTTTGATGTGCCATTTGTTTCATCTTGGGCGGATGTGAACCGCGATTTAAGCGCTTGGCTTGAAAACAAAATGCAAAAACAGGCCTTCACTGAACTAATCAATATTGGAAAAAAGGTTTTAAGGTCAAAAAATGCAGCACTGCTTGATGCGTGGCGCAAACTCCAGACATCAGACCATTTTTATTACATGTGCACCAAATGGTTTGCTGATGGTGATGTTCACAAGTATTTCAATCCCTATGATAGCCCATATGATGCTTTTTTGAATTATATGAACGTATTAAAGGATTTGGAAAAAAGAGTTGGTTATTCCACTGCAAAAAGCGAGTCATATGCTTTCAAATAGTTTTCCACCAACGAAGACCAATCAAATTCATAGCTTAAACGCTTTGCATAAATCTTTGCATCTCCTCTTTCGCGCTTGCTTAAATTGTACACTCTCAGCATAAAATCAGTTAATTCTTTTACTGATTCATTGTAATCCCTGCCTTCTCTTTTAATAACACAAATGGCATTCTTTTCAATTTCAGTTGCTTTCTTTTTTCCCAAAAGGTTTTCTTCAATGAATTTTCCGAAACCACTTAAATCACTTGTTGCTGCAGGCAAACCCAAAGCCATTGTTTCCAATGGCGTGTAACCCCATGGCTCATAATAGCTTGGAAAAATCCCTAAATGACAACCCTGTATTGCTTGATAGTATTCCAAGCCTATCAAGCCATCTGTTGACGAAAGATATGTTGGATAATAGATAACTTTTACTTTGTCTTCTTCCTTGTTTAACAAATCGTTCTTTTTAATTGAACGCGTAATGCTGTTTTCTTTCTCCAATTCCAAAGCACTAATGGGCGGCAGTTCGTTCTTTTCATGCCTTAACTCAAACAGCATTTTTCTTACATTGTAAAGGAATTCGCTGTCAAGCAGGTTTGCTGTTGTTGGTGGCTCGCCTTTTGAAATCCTGTAATAAAGCCTGTTTTTAATCCTGCGAACCTCTTCCTCTATTTCATCTTCAAGCCTTTCGTACAACGCAATGTGTTTCAACAATTCAATGTTTTTTCCTACATTGCGTGTTGGAATCCAAATAAACGCGATTATTGTGCGGTCTTTTTTTTCCTCTTTTAGTTTTTTATTCAATGTCCCCAATGAATCCAAAAAGAGGTCAACGCCTTTGTTTTTGAATTCATGTCTTCCGGAAATGAAGTAAAAGAGAGTGTTTTCAACATTCAAATAATAATATGGCGCAAAATAGTCAAGCACAAATTTTCTAATAATGTTCCTGTACTTTATGTGCTGGTTTGCCAATTCTTCCATTAGAAAAAATCTTTCAACATTCAAGCCATTCGGAAGAATAAAATTTGGCTTTCTTCCAAGGATGTATTCTGCTTCCCTTGCTGTTACCTTTGAAACAGTTGTGAAAATATCTGCATTGTGAGCACAGGCTTTTTCGGTCAAATGCTTTGCTTGCACTCCAAAAGGGTGAGCGCGTTCTTCTCCCACTTGTTGACCCTTTGAAAGGCCATTGTTTACTTCACTGTAAAGGTCTTGGCCTGCGCCAGCAATACATCTCCCCAAAACAGTTGCATGAGTTGTGAAAACTGTTTTTATTTCGGGGTGCATATTCTTTAAATGCAAGAGTGCTGCGCCTGAAAGCCATTCATGAAAATGAGCAATGCATTTTTCTTTTTCAAATTCTTTGGAGAAAACATTATTTATTAGTTTAGCGATAAGCAAACCCGCTGTCCGACCCCAGCAAATCGGTTCATTAAAATCGTTCCCTGAATGCAGTGAGTCTATTTTGTATTGATTCCAGAGCTCGCCTTTTATTTCGTTTGTTTTTTCGGCAAAGCCAGCTGGTTCAATTAAAATGCATTTTGGCCTGCCGGCGATAAGCCAGTGCCCTGACCTGCACTTAAAGCCATATTCTTTTTCCAAGCGATTGAATACTTCTTCAAACTCAGGAGAGGGCTTTTCTTCTTCAAATTCTGTTGCGGCTTGCCTTTTAATGTATGGACCGATTAGAAAGTAGTTTTTTAGGTTTTTTTTCATTTCACTTGCTTTTGTGGAGAGCACTGTGTAAATGCCCCCAACTTTGTTCACTACCTCATAACTTGTTTCAAACACGAGGAGGTTTCTTTCAATTCCCATAGCAATCCCCAAATAATTGATGCTTTAAGCTCTTAAACCTTTCTTCAAGTGTTTGCGCTATTATTAAAAGCATTATAATGCAAAAACTATTCGGTTTCAGTGTTTAATGAAAAGGCTGGCTTGGGTGAAAAATCTTACTTCCTTTCAAACCCTGATTGCTTTTTTCACCGATACGCGGACACTGGCTTTAAAAACAAGTGGACTGGCTTTTGGGTTGGAGAGCAAAAGTTATTGGAGTTTGTTGCTTTTAAGGTTGGCGAAGAGTTTTTAAGTGAAAAAAACATTGTTTCTTTTAATTATGATTATTCAAAGGCAATTCATTTCCATGTAATTGGCAACAGACAAATTGAACAAAAGGTTTGGATTCCAAAGGAAAAACCAGTGCTTTTGGTTGAGCTTTCATCTCCAAGAGAAATAAACGCTGAAATGCTCTTGGCATTGAATTTCAGAAAACGCACTGAAAACTTTCATTCAAGGCAGTACTCTGTTAAAATGGAAAAAAATGCCTTGCGTGTTGATTCAAACAACCAAAGGCTTTTTTTGCTTCCATTAAACTGCGAGTTTTCTTTCAGTGAAGCGCCACGCTATGAAACACATTATCCGGCTGGAGAAAAACAATGCTATTTTTGCCCTGGCAAAATCCAACTGAAAGGAAAAACAATTTCATTAATGCTTTCCCCTTTGGATTTGAATGTGGATTATAAAAAGCCATTACTTAAGGAAAAGGAATCCCATATGGCTTCTTTTGCTTCTTTTTTAAAATCAAATTCAAAGGAATTGGAACAATTTTTTAATTTCTCTGCTTTAAGCATTGAACTATTGCGTTCTTCCAAGTCATATTATGCTGGACTGCCCTGGTTTTCACAGCATTGGGCCAGAGATGTTTTCTGGTCTCTGCCTGCAATAACCGAGCTTGGGTTGTTTGATTTTTCAAAACAATCCCTTTTGTTTTTTGCAGGGCATTCAAGGGATGGCAGAATTCCGAATTTTGTAAATGGAGAAAAAAACTTTAATTCAATTGACGCCACTCCCTTGTTTGTTTTGGCTCTCTGCAATTTTATTTCTTATTCGGCTGACAAAAAATTCCTTGGAAAAACCCTCCTGAGGGCAATGCAATCCATTGCTTTTTTGGAGGAAAACATTGCAGACAACTCCCTTATAGTGCACGATTTGAATGCAAATGAAACATGGATGGATTCAATTAAAAGAAATGACAGCGCGATTGAAGTGCAAGCGCTTGCGCTTAAAGCGTTTGAGTCATTCAGTGAAATGCTTTCCATGGCGGGAATGGGGGAATCCCGTGGATTAAACAAAAGGATAAATGTATTCAGGCAATTCTTTCCAAGCGTGTTTTCTTTGGGAAACGGCCTTTTTGCTGACAGAATTGAAGGAACAAAAAAAGACCCAACCAAAAGAATCAACGTGCTTGTTCCAATGCTGTTAGGTCAAATTAAAAGCAGTGAACAATTCACTCTCTTTGAATCAGCAGAGTTTTCAGCAAAAAAAGGAATTACTTCAATTTCAATGAATGATTCGCGCTTTAATGCAAATTCATACCATGAAGGATCTGTTTGGTCTTTGGGAAACGCTTGGCTTTCTGCTGCAGCTTTTGCTTTGGGTGATAAGGAAAAAGGTTTTTCTTTGCTTAAAAGCCATTGCTCTGATTTTTGGGAAAACGCGCTTGGATGCATTGGAGAAACATGGAATCCATTGAATGGCCAGCTTACTGGTTGTGGATTGCAGTTATGGGCTTCCGCTATGACAATAAGAATTATTGATGAATTAATGCTTGGAATTAAAGCAAATGCTTTTGAGAATCACATTTCTCTCAATCCAAGGATTCCAAGAGAAATAACCTCAGTAAAGAGAAAAATGCGCCTTGGAAAAAAAGAGTTTGTTTTAAGCATTGAAAGAAGAAATGGCAAAATAAACGCAAAGGCAAGCAATAAAAAAATAAAAATCGATGTTTTGCAAGAATAGAGGTTTTTAAAAATTTTCTCTCACTTATTAAAATCCAGGTGCTTTAATGGAAGAATTTGACGTAATTGTTGTTGGAGCAAGTGTTGCTGGTCTGCGTGCAGCTGAACAGCTTGCAAAAAAGGGATTGAGTGTAATATGCCTTGACAGAAAGCAGGAGATTGGCACTCCAAAGCAATGTGGAGAAGGGCTTGGATATGGCCACATAAAGCGCTTGCATTTAAAGCCAGACAAGCGCTGGGCTTCACAGCCAATTAAAGGCGCTGCACTTTACACACCACTTGGTAAAAAGGTTGAAGTGCTTTATGACAAGGTTGTTGGATATGTGCTTGAAAGAAAAGCATTCGAAAAACATTTGGCAAAAAAAGCATCAAAAGCCGGAGCAGTAATTAGGGTAAGAAGCAATGTTTCAAGCATTAAGAGAACAAAAAAAGGAATTGAAGCACAAGTCAATGACTTGTTTTCGGAAAAATACAATGCAAAAATGGTGTTTGCATGCGATGGTCCAACGAGCTGGACAGCAAACCAGTTAGGCCTACCAATAAAAATAAAACGCCAAGACCTTGACTCTGGCATTCAATATGAAATGACTGGAATTGATTTCCCACAAGAGCACTTGATTCATTTGTGGTTTGGGAAAAATGTTGCACCACGCGGTTATGTGTGGCTTTTCCCAAAGGGAAAAAACCATGCAAATGTTGGCATTGGAATAGGCGCGCACATAAAGGCTTCAGCCAAGGAATACTTGGATAAATGGATTAATGAAAAACCTGGAATAAAAAAAGGTTCAATCATTGAAGTGAATTCTGGAGTTATTCCAGTTGGAGGGCTGCTTAAAAAAATGACAGCTGACAGAATGATTGTAGTGGGAGACGCCGCACACCAGGTAAACCCTATTCACGGTGGAGGCATTGGTTTGGCAATGGAGGCAGCTGATTTGGCTGCAAAAATAGCAAGAAAGGCATTTGACAAAAAGGATTTCAGCAATTCGGTTCTGCAGGAATACAATTCGCTTTGGTGGGAAAAAACAGGAAACAAGCTCAGCAGAATTCTTCAAATCCGTTATATGGTGGAATCAATGAGCGACAAGGACTTTGAAAACATTGCTGAATCCTTTAGTGCAGAGGACATAATGACGCTCCAATCAGGCTCGCTTGCTGAATCAGCAAAAATGGTTTCAAAAAAATTAATAACAAAGCCCACACTAATGAAAACAATGCTTAAATACTTAGCCAGAGGAAAACGTTAGTAGTAAACTTTAATACATTTAACCATTCCTTTTTTTACTATGAAGAAAAATGTTAAACAACAGTCATTTGAAGTACCCAATATAACGCTTTCTTTTTTAGTGGAGGAATTGCGTGGAACACTGGAAAAAGCGTTTGTTTCAAAAGCCCAAGATTTAGAGCAAGGATGGATTAAATTAAAGCTTTCCACAAAAAAAGGCACAGCCAGCCTTATAATCACCCCAATAGCTCTGTTTCTTTCAGAGTACAGACTTGATGCCAAAAGGCAGAGCTCAGGGTTTGGTGCATTTTTGAATTCACGTTTGAAAAACAAGAGAATTGATTCATTAAAGCAATGGAAAAATGAAAGAATTATTGTACTGGAAATTGGCGGGTTTTTGCTTGTAATTGAATTGTTTGGAGAAGGCAATTCAGTGCTCTTGGATAAGGATAACAGGATAGTAATGCAAAAACTGAAAAGGGAATGGGGCGTTCGCTCAATCAAAAAAGGCCAGTTGTATGAGTTTCCACCAGAACGCGGTTTTAATCCGGTTCAGTTGAAAGAAGGGGAATTCATTGAAATGCTGAAAAATAGCAATACTGATTTAATCCATGCAATTGTAAAAGGTGTAAATATTGCGCCAATAGTGGCAGAGGAAATATTACACAACTTAAAAATAACAAAAACAACAATGGCAAAAACTCTTTCGGAAAAAAAGGCAAGAGAGCTCTGCAAAAAAATAAGGGAAATGTATTCAACAATTGATGTAAAAAAAGAACAAACAACACTAGTTGAGTTTAAGGGAAAAAAAACAGTGCTGCCTTTCAGGCCATTACTCGCCGAAAGCAATTGTTTGAAAGAATTCGAGTCAGTGAATTCGGCTATTAATTCACTTGTAATCCTTGGAGCATTCCCCAAACAAGGCAAAACAGAAAAGCGTGCTTCCATTGAAAGGACACTTTCGGAACAAAAAAAGGCATTGGAGAAAGCATTATACTCCGCTGCTCAGAACAAGAAAAAGGCAGAAGCAATTTATGCACATTATCCAACATTGCAGTCAGCAATAATAGCCATAAAAAACACACACGAAAAAACAAAAGGAAAAAAAGGTGTTATGTATAAGAGAGTTTTTGGTGCTGTTAGGGTGAAAAATGTTGATTTTAGAAAAAGCAAAGCTGTTTTTGAAATTAATTAAAAAAAGAAAAAAGACAATTCTGGAATCATTCTTCCATGCCTGTGAGCTCCCTTTCATCCACAATAAACACATCGCTTACTGCAGTAACTGCAGAGTATGGCACTTCAATTATTTTATCCCTGCTTCTTATTTTCTTCACTAGTTTGCTGTTTCTGTCCACTTCAATCAGGAGCTTTTCTATTTCCCCTGTTTTTTCGTTTATCAACAAGTCGGAAAGCTTGCCAACCTCATCTCCACGGTTTGTTATCACCCTTTTAGT
>JAFCFP010000046.1 GCA_017608575.1 Candidatus Iainarchaeum sp.
AACAGAAGAATTCACTCCCTTGGGATTCAAGGTTAAAATGAGCCTTGGAGAAATACTCCAGGAACACCCAAAAGGAAAAGAATACGGAAAACTATTACAAGGAATGAAAAAATATCCCTTGCTGGTTGACGAAAACCATTCAGTGCTATCAATGCCACCAATAATTAATTCAGATGAATCCGGCAAGGTTACAATGAAGACAAAAAACCTATTCATTGACATTACCGGCTTTGACCAAGAAAAGATTAACACTGCATTGGAAATAGTGTGCATGGCATTGGCTGACAGGGGAGCGGAAATCGGAAGCGTTGACGTGTTTTATGGAAAGAAAAAAATAACAGTGCCGGAATTCAAAACAAAAAAGATAAGCGTTCCATTTGAACTCATTGAGAGAACAATTGGAGAAAAAGTACAACCGAAAAAAGCAATTGCTCTTGCAAGAAAAAAAGGCTTCAATGCAAAAACAAAAGGCAGAATGCTCGAAGTGGAATTTCCCTCTTGGCGTACAGACATACTGCATCCAGTGGACATAATTGAAGACCTAATAATTGCGTTAGGTTACAATGCAATTGAGCCAGTGAAAGTAGAACTCGCAGTGCAAGGCAGTGAATTGAAAAAAACAAAAGAACTTAAAACCATAAGAGAAATATGCATTGGAATGGGATTGCAGGGAATTTTAACATTCACTCTAACTTCAAGGGAAAAACAGGAAACAAAAATGAATCTCCCAAAACAGGAATTAGTGGAATTGGAAAACCCTGTCTCAACCGAATGGAGTGTTTTGAGAAAAAGAATTCTCCCGGAATTGCTTGAATTCCTTGAAAAAAACAGGCATTGTGCTTATCCGCAAAAAATATTCGAAGTCGGGCCGGTTGTTGAACCAAATGCAAAAACCGAAACCAAGGTCAAAGAAAGCAATACTGTGTGCATTGTTTTAAGCGGCAAAAACTGCGATTTTAATTCAATAAAAGCTCACTTGGATGCATTAATGAAAGCAAAAGGCTGGCAGTATGAAATAATTCATGGCCTGCATCCGAGCTTTGAAAAAGGACGTTGTGCACTAATAAAAAGTGCTCACAGAACCGGCATTGTTGGAGAAGTCAGCAAAAAAGTACTTGAAAACTTTGGATTGGAAATGCCAGTTGCAGCAATTGAAATGGAAATCTAAAACAGTTTTGTCTGCTTTCCTTTCTCTTTTGAGTGCTTTTTTGCTTTTTTCAATGGCTTTGCGTTGGGCTTGGCTGGCTTTAAGTGATTTTCAGGAGAACCTTTTTTCTTTGACAATTGACTGGAAAATTGAGCCATAACACCGCGCCGTTCAATAACCTTTTTCTTTAAAATTTCACGCTTGAGTTCCTCTGCTTCGGTTTTTATTCTTTGAACTTTTTTTGTTTCAGGCTTTGTTGAAAGCAAAAAAGCAATCTCTTTTTCATTGAAATCAAACAATGCTGAAAGCAAAACCGCTTTTTCTTTTTTTTCAAAAAGCAATTCAAACAATGGCAATTCGTGCTTTATTACTTGGCGAGCGGAAGAATGCAGTTTTTTGCCAATCTTTCTTGCAAGCGAGTTTTTTGTGTCACGCACTGAACGTGACTTGCTTAATTTTTTCAACAGGCTTGGAAACTGGTATTGAACCCAAGAATTGGACATTTCGCTCCTGCTTAATGCTGTGCATGTGCTCATTAACTCGTAAGAGTAACGGCGAAAACCATAATGTTGTCTTTTATAAATCCTGCCTTCAAATTTGTCGCCTTTGGAATAATAATCAAATGCTTTGGATTGGTCTTTTATGGAAAATTCCCTTGGAATGTTTTCCTCAATCCAGCGCATTAAAAGCTCGTCATCTGCCTCGCTTTTAAACCGCGCATTCCTTGCATCAGTGAATGTTTTGGCGCGAAAAATATCCCTCAGTACTTTGAAAATGTTTTCCTCTCTTTCACGATAGCCCAGAGAGAGATCAGCCTTGGAAATTGTCCCTTTTGCTGCAAGTGTCTGCAAGTCCAACAATGCTGCCCGCATGTCTCCAGCGGAATTTTTAGCTAATTCCTTTATTGCTTCTTCTTCAAATTTAATGCCTTCAAGTTTGCATATTTCCCTTAAACGTTTTGCCATTGACAAATAGTTTATTTTTTTGAACTGCACTTTTTCGCAGTACTGAACTATGGGCGTTATTTTTTGGTTTCCATAGATTTCGTTTGCTGTAAGGATTACTGGGTGTTGTGTTTCTTTTAAGAGTTTAAGGATTGCTCCAGCGCCACCACGGTCAGCGTGCTGCAAGCCATCCACTTCATCCAACAAAACCAATCGCAGTCTGCCTGAAAAAGAAGCTGACTGCGAAGCTGAACCAGCCAGCCTTTCAATTATTTCTTTTGTGCGAAAATCAGAGGCATTCAATTCAAATACGTTCCAGTTCATTTTTTTGGCAATCAATAAAGCAAGAGTGGTTTTTCCATTTCCAGGCGAACCATAAAGCAAGAGTGGTTTTTGTTTTTTTCCCTGACTCCAAGCATGAGCCCATTTTATAACACTTTTAACTGCTTCACTGTTTCCTACAAACTCACTCCATTCACTGGGAAAATACTTTTCAGTCCACATTTTGCTTTGCGTGATTTCAGCTGGCATGTTAAAAAAAGAGGAGAAAAAAGGGTTAAATTAGTTTGGTTTGGAATCCCTTTAATATGGCATTCTTTGCTATTGGTTGTAGCAATGAGTGCAAAAGACAGAGCACTGTGCAAGAAAACCCAGCAAAAGAAGCAAGAGAGAAATGTAGAAATTATTTTGAGTAACTCAAAATTGCTTAGGTCTCGAAGCTGCTGCTTGGGCAATGAACAATGATTTTCCCAACATAGCAGCAACAAGAAGCAATGCTTTTTCATTTTGGGAAAGAAAATCAATATTGGAAGAATCATTAAACAAGAATCTAGTTTTTAGAGATAATAAATCATCCCAAGGAAAATATTTTATTTCAGCAAAAGTTTTTTCGTCTTTTTCAAACCTGTAACCATCAACCCTTTCTTGAAATGAAAAGTTTAATTTGAGTCCTTTTGCGTACCTGGGCCTGTAAGCATTTTGGAATCTCAGGGGAACATTCGTTGGAATAATTTTCAACTCAGTTTCTCCTGTGGATGGCTTGATTTTGCTTTCCACAAAGTCAATAGTTCCAACGGGAGAACCATTCAATTGCACTTCCACTTTTCCTTTGGACATTTCCGCTGTCACTTCTTTGCCAAAACAGTTGAATAATACCTTCCCTGAAGCTGTTTTAAGGTAGCGCAAAGGACTGAGGTCAGTGCCATTTAGAAAAACCCTTCCCTGGCCAGCAGGTTCACCCACAAAGCCTTCCCTTCCACTTTTAACTGCCTTTGTTATTTTCTCTTCTCTAAAGAAACTGAATGAAACATCCAGTGACAAAAACCATTGGGAAAAATTAAAAGAAATTCCTGCTGTGGAAAGGAAATCAAAAATATCCTCAAAAGAAGTACTATGTTCAAAAACATCCCTTTTGTATTCCTTTATTTTTTCTTCCATTGATTTGAAGGCAGAACTAAATATTTCATAAAAAACCTTTAAAAATGCAAAAAGCAAAAAAAGAAAAAAAATCGCCAAAGTAAAGCCAAAAATGACTAAATCAGCTATATTTGGATAAAACTGTGAAGAGGAATAAGTTATATAGGGTGTTTTTGCTTTGGAGTAAGCCTCCACTAAATGCGTTAATATAAGATTAGAATAAAGGCCCAATAATGCGGAAGAAAATATTCCGAGAAATATGGGCATATAATAACCCCTCTCAAAAAAGGTTAAAGCAAAGGCAGTAATTGAAATCACTACTTCAACAATTCCAAAAAAAGCAAAGGCCAAAAATAATAATTTCAAAAATTCAAAGGAAAAAAATCCTCGAAAGTAACCAAAAAATAGAGCACAGACAATAAACACTAAGTTAACAACAAAAAGGGGCCCTATAATTTTTTTAATTGAACCTTTGCTATTTGCTTTCATTAAAGGATTTCTTCCAAACACCTATTTATTTATTTTGCTCTAAAGAGTTTTAGGGTAAAGATGGAAATTGGTTTGGTTGGAGCGCCTAATTCCGGCAAGAGCACTTTTTTTAATGCTGCAACAATGTTGAACGCTGAAACAGGAAACAGGCCATTTGTTACAATTAAACCTAATGAGGGAATTGCTTACGTAAAAGTAAAATGTGTTCATTCCGAACTTGGGCAAAAATGCAATCCAAGGCATGGTTACTGTAAGGGAGAATGGCGTTTTGTGCCAATAAAGTTATGGGATGTTGCAGGGTTAGTGCCAGATGCATACAAAGGCAAAGGCTTGGGCAACAGGTTTTTGAATGACATAATGCAGGCTTCAGCACTAATTCACGTGCTTGATGCAAGTGGTTCGACAAATTGCGAAGGAGAAATCGTTGGAGAAGGCAATTTTGATCCATGTGTGACAGGAAAATTTTTAACAAAAGAAATAGCCCATTGGATCAAAGGCATACTGGCAAAAAACTGGTCTTCGTTAAGCAAGCGCGTTGAATCAGAGAGTGTTTCTGCAACACTGACAAAGCCTTTAAGTGGGTTAGGTATTACAGAGGAAGACGTGCACGATGTTTTAAGAAAAGCTGATTTTCCTGAAAGAGTATCTCAATGGAATGACAGTGCATTGCTTGAATTCGCTGAATTGGTGAGAAAAAAAAGCAAGCCAGTAATGATCGCAGCGAACAAAATTGACCTAAAAAGTAGCAAAGAAAACCTTGAAAGGCTTAGAGAAGAATTGGGCAAAGAAAACATTGTTGCAGTAAGCGCCGAAGCAGAGCTTGCATTAAGAAAGGCAGCAGAACAAAACCTTATTGAATACATTCCGGGAGATACAGATTTCAAGGAATTAAAGGAATTGCCAGAAAAGCAAAAAAACGCGCTTGAATTCATTCGCGAAAACGTTTTGCAGGAATTTGGTTGCACTGGCGTGCAAAAAATAATTAATTCAGTTGCATTTGATTTATTGAATTTGATTGTGGTTTATCCAGTGGAAGACCAAAACAAGTGGAGTGATTCAAAGGGCAACGTGTTGCCAGATGCCTATTTGCTGAAAAAAGGTTCAACACCACTGGATTTGGCTGCAAAAATTCATTCCAGTTTTGCTGAAAAATTTGTAGCAGCAATTGATTGCAGGACAGGGCAAAAACTTTCCCATGATGCAGAACTGGAAAACAATGCAGTGATAAAAATACAGAAAAGGAATTAATGCTCGTGCTTCTGTGCTTACAACAATTCTTCAATTGCTTTTTTTTCAATTGCCAAAAAAGCAATCCTTGTCCTACCACGAATGCCTTTTGATTTTTCTTCCAGTCTTAATAGCTTTAAATCAGCAAGCCTATTCAGTTTTTTTCTGAAAGAGCGAAGTGTTAGCTTGGAACCGCTTTTTTTGAATTCATTGAACAATTCGCCTGAGCGAATTCTGTCTTTTTTGCAGAGAATTTTGAGAATCTTTTTTTCGTGTTCGTCCAAAAAGGGAGCTGATTTTTGAATACTGCGCTCGTGAATTGAATCAAAAGCATTCTGCAAATGCTCAATGCTTACTTTTTTAGCGCATTCTTTTTCAGCATTCCTGCCAGCAATCAACAGTGATTCAATTGCAATCCTTGCATCACCACCTTTCTTTGCAGCATGGGCTGCTGCAACATTTAACACCTCTGGGTCAAGTACGTTTGGAAAAAAAGCATTTTTTGCACGCTCGCGAAGGATTGCCTTTAATTGAATTGGAGTGTATTGTTCAAAGGCAATTGATTGCTGCATTAAAGAACTTTTAACCCTTGCATCAAGCCCTGCCAACAACCCTGAATCATTTGAAATAAAACACAATCCAAAATGGCTTTTTTGGAATTCCACTACACGCAATAAATCGTAAAGGATTGAAGAAATCTCATTGCCTTTCAGCAATTGGTCTATTTCATCAAGCACAATAATTGGAGTAAAATTCACTCGCTTTAATGCCTGAAGCATTTCAGTGTAAGCTTCATCTGTTGAAATTCCCCTGCGGGGAACAGGAGAACCCAAAAAATTGGAAATTTCAGCAAGAATCGAATAGCGTGAACCAAACTCAAAACAATTCAAGTACAAGCCTTTAGCACGAGAACTAAAATCTTCAAGCTGCCTTAAAACAAATTTCACAGTTACTGTTTTGCCAGTGCCAGTTGAACCATGCACAAAAAGATTATGCGGTCTGCCGCCCCTCAAAATTGGCTTAAATGCCAAAACCATTTGCTCTATTTGCGGCTCTCGGAAAGGCAATTTATCCGGAACAAATTCAGGGTAAAGAAAACGTTCATCCCTGAATATTTCCGTTTCAGTTGAACCAGCAAAAATGTTCCTTGGCATTCTATCTGAAATAAAGAGTGCTTGGATAGGATTAAAATTTTAGCGGAAATTTAGGGGAAATGCACTGTCTCAAATCGTTTAAATAAGCCCAATGAGCAATTAATGGAAAGGCACAAGAGGTGATTTAATGAAGTTGCTGAGAAAAGAAGAAATGAACCAAATGGATTTGCCAGAACTCGAAATAAGAAAAAACAAAGCATTCAACCAAATAATAAAGGGAAAAAACGCCCGCGCTTTAAGAAACATGTTATACGAAATGCTTGGCATAATTGAATTCAAAAGAAGACTCGAATTACCCGGCCTTGAAATAGAACTCGCTTAAGTTTCACCCCAATAACTCCCAACCAAACCCATCCACAACAATGAGGAAACGCGGCTGTCAAATCAGCCGCGGCTTCCCATTAACAAAGAAACAGCCAGCGCAGTAATCACTGCAACAAGAGCAGTAGTGGAAAAAAAATCAATTGAAAGCAACAATGAAAGAGGAATCCCTCCCCAAAAATGACCCAAAAAAATTGAAAGAATAAAAGCAAAAACCGCAGCCACAAAAAAGTGAAACAATCCCTTTTTATAAGAATGATAACTCGTGCGAATAAAAATAAACGCTCCCACTACAAACACTCCAAAAAAAATCAACCCCACTTCAGTGCTTGGAGCGGGAAAGGTTTTGGAAGAAAAAATTCCAAACTCTGCAATAATAACATAACTCAAAACCGCGAGCAAAGAGCGATCGGTTTGCAGTTGCTTAAAAAAAGAAGCCTGAAATGGAGCCTTTAAAGCCTGAGTGGAAAACATTCTTGGCTCCTGCACCATTGTTGGTTCAACAGTTGGCACAGTAGCTGCAATGCCTCCCTTTTTCTTTCGCTTGCGCAAATGCCGAGCGAATGAAAAAAGAGAAATAACCAGTGCAATAAGGAGAACTATTCCACCAATGCCGCCAATAACGACCGTGGAAAGCGGCGCTTGCTTTATTGCCTCAATTGAAAGCTTATCATAAAAACTGGAAATAAAAAAATAACCAGAAACAATCATCAAAATCAAAAGAAAAAACCTTTTGACAAGCGAAAGAATCCACTTTGTTACATGGAACAATCCAACAAACAGTATTGCAATAAAAATGAACAGTATTCCAAGCAGAGAAATATAGAGAATGTCTCCAGCCATTATTTTTGGAAAAAGGTCATTCTGAGCATATTGAAGCATTGATGGAAAAAGAGAATTCAGGTCAAAATTCAATGCATCCATGGGGAATAAGGGGGAGGAAAGAAATTTAAATTTAAAGCAACAGGCTTTTTTTAAGGGTTGGTTGAATTGCATGGAATTTACTCCTTTGCATTAGCTTTCACTTTAAGCATTGCACTGCTTTCAATTGCTTTAATGACTGCAAACACTAAAACAAAAATGCTTGAAGCAGAAACAACAGCAATTGAAATTGAAAAAGGGAATTTTTTAAGAAAAATGCTCGAAGAAAACATTGATTTAATAATCAGTGAAACAATAGAAACACAAATAAAGAAAAAAAATTTTGACCCGGAAAAAATAAACTCATCAATTGCTCAAAGGCTCGCTGAATACTTCAAAAAAACAGAAACACAATTCTCAGGAGAACCAAGAATTGAATTCTTTTTAATTGAAGAAAAAAACCTGTTAAACGGTTCGCCGAAAAAAGAAGAATTCACGGAATTACAGGGAATAGAAAAATTATTCAAAACAATTACTATAAACATCAACGAGAATGCTTTTTTTATTGAATGCGCTTTCACTGGCGGAGAGCACTCCAAAGCAATTGTGGGAAAAATTCATTCAAAAAATGCAAAAACCTATTTTTTGATTCCTATTGGCTATAAAGTAAAAAAAATGGTGATTGCATGAAAGCACAGGCATCACTGGAAGCAATAATTGCCCTTGTTGCTTTTTGTGTTATGCTTTGCTTGC
>JAFCFP010000004.1 GCA_017608575.1 Candidatus Iainarchaeum sp.
AAATATTCAGGGGAAAAAATAAAAGAATGGTATGAAGCAAAAGACTTTGAAAGCATTGAAAACTACATTAAAATGGAAGCACGTGCTTTCATTAAATTATACGCCAAACTAGTAAAAGAATTGCCAAAAATTTTTCCACGCAAAAAAGCGCTTGAATCCTGAGCATTCAAATTTTTTTCCTCAACAAATAACCAGTGCAAATGCCAGACAGCAATGCAAAAAAAACAATCAAAACAAATTCAGGAAATGGAAAAAAATTCACCAATTGTGCCTGTACTGGAGATGGTGAAACGGTTTGAACTGCCCCTGCTGGCACAGAAAGCGCTTTGGAAACCACAGTGCCTGATTCAATTGCTTGAGCGGTTGAATCCGAAACCATGGATGGCAAAAACTGCAATGAAAAAATCCTTGAAAGAAAAACAGCCATTGTTCCAACCAACAAAAACGATGACACTGCAAGAGTAATCAACACCCTTAATTCTGCAGGATTCACAATATTTTTACCCTTCATTGTTAAAGCATAATACTTCCATTTATAGCCCTCATCAATCTTTTTCACCAAACCAGCTTTAAGCAATACTTCCAAGTGCTCTTTTACTGTTGAATTCTTCAAACCAAGGGCTTTTGATAGTTCAGACAAAGTTTTTCTTCGCTCATAAAGGCTTTTGAGAATATTCACACGCGAATCAACACTTAATGCCTTAAATGAATCCCTGTCAAGAGTGATTTTGTCATCCATTTCATTTCACTTTACAATCAAAAAAAAAGCATTCAATAAATAGAAGGAATGGGAATATTTAAATCTATGGGCTTTTTGTAAGGTCAACGACTAATTTCCTCAAAGCCGGAATTCAGTTATTATTTTTTCTTCCTCGCCTTCAATGTGGGCAGTAACTTCAATGAATTCCTCCAATCCAGAATGCTTTATTTTTGACTTCATTAATTCATCAATTTGAAAAATTCCAGCAGAATTACCCATTACTATTTCAATATGAATAGGCTTGCTTTTTCCCTTTTTTATTCTAATATCCTTAATAGCAAGCGCTGACACTGAATGAATGGTTATTTTTCCAGAATCAAACGGAATTCTTGCCCTTCCCTTTTTTGCATCCAATGAATCCGCTACACGCACACAACCAGCCTCAATTGTGTGCGGGTAAAACTCTTTATCATGGCAAATCATTGCGTGCAGTATTTCAGCCTTTAAAATTACTATTTCTTTCTTTGAATAAATTCCTTTAAGAAGCGAATCCAACAACTGACTGGCAATCGGAATTGAAAACTTTGCATGCTCTTTCCTGTGAACTACGTGGCCAACATCATGCAAAAGTGAAGCAAGCACTACAACAATTTCAGCATCCTCTTTTTTCATTTTATAATTTTCAACAATGCTTGGCACAACACCCGAATCAATAAGCATTCTAAGGAGTTTAAGCGCAATATTGGAAACAATTGCCACATGCGTTTTTCCATGGTCATTGTATTTCATTCTATCCACTGCAAGAACATTAACACAATCCCAATACTGCCACAATTCAACATTAGAATTCACTTTTTTCAATATTTTTTCCAATTTCTTGTTTTCTTTAAAGGGAATATTCAAAACCATTAATCTCACCTTTAATTGAAATAAAAGCCAAACAAATATTTAACGCTTTTCTTCAAGGAAAAACCATTAATAATGCAAGCCACTTAATAATAATCATGCCATTAGAAGAAGAACACGGTTTTGACAAAGGAGTAATAGAAAGAAAAATTATTGTACCAGATGAAATTTTCAAAAAAAATAAAAAAAGAAAAAGCATTGGAAAAAAAGCAAAAAGAAAAATCGCTGAAAGAAAAATAATTGACTCATTTGTATTGGAGGATTTTTCCAATCCAAAACTAGTTCAAATGTTCTACGAGTTATACTTAGAAGACATAAGGGAAGTAGCAAAAAAAGGCCGTCCTCTAACAAGAGAAGAAAAAAAATAGCAAAACTTATTGCCAATGGAATGATTGGCGCTGTACCCCAAACATTCAGCCATGAAATACTTGAACAATTAAAAAACGCGCGCTTGCTTGCAAAAACAATGATTGGAAAAATAGAAAAAGGCTTAAAAGCAGGAACAGAAAGAAGGGTTTTTGTTGCAACAATACAAGAACGCCATGGCTTAAAAACAGTCACTATACCAATTGGTTACATTGCCTACTGGATTTCTCCAAGTGGAATGAAATACAACGCTGACAGAATATTTGTAAGACAACATTACAGAGAAAGAGGCTATGGAGTAAGAATTGCAATGAGAAGCCTTGGAAGGGCTTTTTTAAGGCATCCTGAACTGTCAGTGGCTGTTTACATGGACGCTCGACCACCATATCCAACAATTCATTTAGTTGAAGAACTAAAAGGAAGAGGTTTTATAAATAGATATGAACAAGAAGGACGAAACTACGAACTCTACTTAAAAAAAGAAGCCCTCCAAGCAGAAGCAAGCCTTATCACTGCATTTGAAAAACTGAAAAAAACACCTAAATGGAAAAGAATTTTAACCAAAAAAGGCCGCTTAACTGCAAGAGAGTTAAGGAAAAAAAGAGAAGAATACAAAAGGGCATGGGGTGAACGAACCAGAAAGCAGAGAAGAATGCGTTAAAACCTTTACATTTTTATTCCTTTTCAGCGAAAAAATAATGTTGCAGGAAAAAAAGGGAGTGTAGCTTAGCCTGGTGGAGCACTCGGCTGATAACCGAGCGGTCGGCGGTTCGAATCCGCCCACTCCCATCCACTACTTTTTTATACTTCAAATGCATAATTCTTTCCATGAAAGCAAAAGCCCTGCTATTTGATGTTGGCTTTACGTTACAGGATGATGGAAAATTTTTTGAGAAAAGCCTGAAGCACACAGCAGAATGGCTGAAAAAACAAGGCGCAATTTCTTCGATTCAAAGATTTAAAAAAGCATATTTGTTTTTTGACAAAAAAATGCATTCCTATAAATACAGCCATGTTTTTGGAGAAACAGACATAATGAAAAAAGCACTCAAAAAAATAAAAGCCGATTCAAGGATTGCAAAAGAAGCAGTCAAAGAATGGCGTTCTTATCAAAAAGCATTATTCAAAGCAAACAGAAAATTCCGAAAAGCATTGGTTTGGGCCAAAATGGAAGGCATTAAAACAGCAATTGTTTCAAATGACCGCATTGAAAGAATGAATGCATTGCTTCGAGTGCATGGCGTAAGGCCTTTTTTGAATGCAGTGATTGTTTCAGAGGAAGCAAAAACTGAAAAGCCAAAGAAAAAAATTTTTGAAATTGCGTTGAAAAAACTAAAAGCGCCTGCCAAAAAAACAGTAATGTTTGGTGATAATCCAATAGCTGACGGTGCTGCAAAAAAACTCGGCATTAAATGGGTTAAAGTGAAAAAATTTGACCGCAAGGCATTGTGGGAGAAAGGCAAAGCATTCAAGCCAGATGCAGAAATCAACGAAATAAGCAAGGAAAGCATTGAAAAGGTTTTAAAAAAACTCTAAATTGCTTCCCACATTTCCACAAAAGAATCCACCAGTTCATCAAGGAAACTTTTTTTATAGCCAATAATCAATGCTTTTGCCTGCTGTTTGTTTTCAAGAAAAAAATAGGTTTTTTTACCAGTTCTCTTTTTTTTAACCAAGCCAGCTTCAATCAATTTCTGCATGTGAAAAGAAACAGTGCTTGGAGCCAAGCCGAGTTTTTTAGCTAATTGCTTGTTCGTGGCACGCCTTTGAATAAGATACAATACAATTCTTCTAACGCTTTCCTCTCTGAGCAAAGAAAGAGTGGTTTTTTCATCCTCAGAGTGCTCGCCGTAGACTGGAAAGAAACGCGTAAATTTTCCTTTTTTCATTGCTTTAATCAAATGCCTTTTCTGCAATACCTCTAAGTGATATTGAAGCGAGCCAATTGCAAGTTTTGTTCTGCGCTGTAGTTCCCTGAAATGAATTCCTGGGGCTTTCTCTATCTCTTTGTATATTTTTTTTCTTGAACTTAATTCCAAAAACTGAGCGCGTTCATCCATCTTCATGGAAAAAACCTATTTTTTGAACAATGCAAGGAAAAGCGAAATGAATATCAGCAATTCGAACACGTTCTCGCTTGAATCCGAGAGAAAGTTTCCAGGTGAAATGAAAACATCCATTACCTTAAGCCCCCATTTAACTGCAAAGAAAAGGAAAGCCAGTGCAACAAGCAATGATTTCTTTGATTTTGTTTTTTTATATCCAAGGAAGGCAATCACCATTAATGCAAGAGACAAAAAGAACACTATTGGTTTAATCAAAGGATCTACCTGTGAAGCGATTTGGGCAACGGGCCTCAAAAAATCCCAAGGAGCCTGCGCAAAAGCAACAGGCAAAAAGAGGAATAAAAATATTGGTACAATCCATCGAATTAACACATTCACAAAAAACCACTCTCCAAAGAAAACTAAAAGGGAAAAAAATAAAAAAAGAGAAGAAGGCGCGTTGTGAGGTGAAACAAACGCACCAAACAAAACAAAGGGGTTAAATGCAATATACTTTCCTCAACGCATTTATAAAGGCTTTATGGTACAATTGCAAAACAGTACAATAATCGAATTAAAGACCTTCAGCACTCAATTGCTTTGAAGAGAACGCTTCGTGCTCTTGGACCATCAAATTCACAGAAGAAGATGCCCTGCCATGTGCCAAGTGCAAGGGAATTGTTCTCAATTGGCACTATAACAGAACAGCCAATAAGTGATGACTTAATATGCGAGTCAGCGTTTCCTTCAGTGTGGGAATACTTGTTGTTTTCAGGAACCAATTCGCTTAGTTTTTTTATTAAATCGTTTTTAACCGCAGGGTCAGCGGATTCGTTTATTGTTATTCCTGCAGTTGTATGTGGAACATACAGAAAGCACAAGCCGTTTTGTATGCCGCTTTTTTCAACCAATCTGCTTATTTTTGCAGTAATGTCTATTAGCTCGTTTCTTTTGCTTGAATTAATGTTTATTCTTTCCATTTTGCTCACGGGTAAACCCTGTTAATGGTACGCGGGAAAGGCACAACATCCCGTATGTGCTTTGCCTTGCAGTACCATGCTGTCAATCTTTCCAATCCAAGCCCAAAGCCAGAATGCGGCACTGAACCATATTTTCTCAAATCAATGTACCATTGATAGGGTTTTGGGTCAATGCCATCTTCTTTCATTCTTTGAAGGAGTACTTCCACCTTCCATGTGCGTTCGCCTGAACCGATTATTTCTCCATAGCCTTCTGGGGCGAGAAGATCGTTGCATAAAATTTCAGCCGGGTTTTTTGGATTTGGTCTGTGATAGAATGGTTTAATTGAACGCGGAAAATGAGTAATGAATAAAGGCACATCCATGCTTTTGGTGAGTTCTCTTTCTTCCTTTTCTCCAAAATCGCTTCCTTTTTTTAGGTAAGGAAATTTTTCCCTGGCAATTTCAAGCACTTCATCGTATTTCATTCTTTTGAATTTTTTTGAAATAACCGGCTTGAGCGTTTTTGGATTCCTGCCAAGCGCTTTGAGTTCTTTTTTTCTTTCCTTTATTACTTTTTCTGTTATAAATTTAATCAATTCCTCTTCAAAGTCCATTACTCCATCCAAGCCAATCCAGGGAAGTTCAACTTCAGCATGCCAGAATTCAGTTAAATGCCTTGTTGTTTTTGATTTTTCAGCACGAAAACTTGGGGCAATAGTGTAAACGTTTCCAAGCGAATACATTAAAACCTCCAAGTAAAACTGAGAGCTTTGGGTGAGGAAAACCTTTTTTCCAAAATATGGAACCTTGAATAAGGTAAGAGAGCCTTCAACCATGCCTGTTACAAACATTGGGCCTGCTACTTCAATGCAGTCCTTTTTTTTCATGAACTGCCTGAAAGCATCAAACACTGTTGCTCGCACTTTAAGTGCATCGCGCATTTTTGAACTCCGCAGCCATAAATGCCTTACATCGAGGAGGAATTCGGTGCTGAAATCTTTTTGGATTGGAAAAACATCAGCCAAGCCAACAATCTTGAATCCCTTTATTTCCAGTTCAATGCCATGAGGCGCCCTGTTGTCTTTGTGGAGTGTTCCATATAATTCAACACTTGACTCAATAGTGGAATGGGAGCATTCTTTAAAGAGTTCACTGCTTGCTTTTGCTGAATCGCAAACGCATTGAATTTCTCCAGTTTCGTCCCTTAAAAGCAAAAAAATCTTGCCTTTTAAATCACGTTTTCTTTTAATCCAGCCCCGCAGCTCCACTTGACCGGAACCCTTTTGAATTGCGTTGGAAATCTTTGAAAATTTCATTCAAACCACTTAACACTTTTATAGCGGTAATTAATAAAACGCTTTTTGTGATGATTTCAGGGATTTTAAACCCCAAATATAATGCGTGAATCTTTCAAAAACAAAAAACAAAGTATAAAAATTTTATTACAAAATTGCAAAAACAATAATCAAAAGGTTTGCAAGCGTGGAAAGCGTTTCAATTGTAACAGGCGAAATTGACCTCATAATCAAAGCACGCTTTAAATCAGTAAAAGACCTAAACACGTTCATAACAAAAGGACTGAGGAATATTGCTGGAATTGACAAAACAATCACTTCCATTGAATTGGAAGAAATCTCAGAGCCTTAAAATTTTTTCAAACTCTTTATGGGAATTGCCATTCGTTGCAAGGAAAACCGAATCATTAATGTTCCACTCACTGCCTTTGCCGTTTGTAACCTTTCCGCCTGCTTCCCGCACTAACACAGCACCAGCTGCAGCATCCCATGGATTAATATGGTAATTTATAAACGCGTCAAATTTTCCACTTGCAAGATATGCAAGTTCAAGCTCTGAAGCTCCAAACATTCTAACAGACCTAACGCTTTTGTAAACACGCGCAAACCTGTCCTGTTTTATCCGCCAGGATTCCTGTTCTTTTAAACCAGAACGCAGTGGGGAAACACAGACAAATTCGTGAATCTTTTTCCTGTCAGATACAACGATTTTTTTTCCATTACATTTAGCGCCCTGTTTTTTCACTCCAACAAACAAATCTTCACGCAATGGATCAAAAACTACGCCGAGCACTGGTTCAATTCCCTGCACCAAAGCAATTGACACACAAAAAAAAGGCAATCCAACAGAGTAATTGTTTGTTCCATCCAATGGATCAACAACCCAAAGGAATTCATTTGAGCCCTTGTGAAGGCCTGATTCTTCTGCCAAAATGCCATGTTCTGAAAACTCTTCAGACAAAATCCTAATAATTGCTTCTTCGGCTTCAATGTCTGCCTCTGTGACATAATCATAAATGTTTGACTTTGTGCGAATACCTGAAAGATTGCCAAATTTTTCGAGCACTATTTTGCCAGCAACACGAACTGCTTTTATTGCAGTGTTTTTTTCTCGCATCATATTTTTAACTCCATTAAGTCCTCTGCAACAATTACTTCCCCTGAAAAAGCCTTTTCCACTTCCCTTTTCGCTTTCAATGGATTAACCATTGGATAAAAATGTGTAAGCAAAACCTTTTTTGGTTTGGCTTGAGCTACAATCAAAGAGCATTCTTTTGGAGTTAAATGCTCAAAGCCCTGCATTTTGTCAGGCAAAGAGCATTCAAGCACAAGCAAATCCGCGTTCTCGGAAATGCTTTTAATTTCCTCACAATAGCGTGTATCGCCTGAAAAAACCACGCTTTTGCCACAGTGTTCTATGCGATAAGCCAGTGCGGGCACTGAATGCCTCACCGGCCTGCTTTTAACATTAAATCCAAAAAAGTCAATTTTTGAAAGCGAAAGTTCTTTAATACTGACATCAAAATCAAGCCTTTCAATGAATGGAAACGCTTTCACTATGCTTGCATAGAACTCTTTCACTCCACTGGGTCCAAACAGGTGAAATTGTCTTTTTTCAATGCCCTGCTTGAAAATCTTTGAATGCTTTTTGAAAGCCAAAAGCGAAACCAAGTCAAGGGAATGATCCGGATGCAAATGCGTTAAAAAAAGGGAAAAAATTTCCAAAGGATCAACAACTTTTTGCAATTGCCTTAAGTTACCCAAGCCAAAATCAATCAACATTTTTGAAGAACCGTTTTCGAGAAGAAACGCGGCAGTGCTTCTTTCCTTTGAAAGAATTGTTCCCGAACCCAAAACAGTCAGTTTCATTGGATTCCCTCAAGGAGAAAGCCTGTCAGGATCCCTTGGAAGAAGAATTACTTCGCGAATGTTTTCAATGTCAAGCAGGCTTTGCACAATTCTATCCAATCCCAAGCCAGTGCCACCATGCGGTGGACAACCATACTTAAATATTTCCGCATAAGGAGCCATATCTTTATCCAAGTTAATTCCAGCATCTTTTGCTTGGGCTTTAAGGACTTCATAGCGGTGTTCTCTCTGCGAACCCGTTGCTATTTCAATGCCATTCCACATTAAATCAAAAGACATTGAAATGTTTGGCTCGTTTGCAGGTTTCATGTGATAAAAAGGCCTTACAGCAAAAGGATACCTGTAAACAAAAACAAATTCTGATTTGTATTTTTCTTTTATTATTTGCGCCAGTATTTTTTCTGCTTCCAAATTCAAGTCCTCGTCTTCTCCAAGGATAATTCCTTTTTCTTTCAGCAATTCTTTGGCTTCCTTCATTGTCAAACGCGGAATTTTTTTAGGAAAAACAAGTTTTCTATTCCAAAGAGAAAGCTCTTCACTGCATTCTTCATTCAATCTCTTAAAAATATGCCTGAACAATCCTTCAACTGTATCCATTACATCGTGTTCGTCTTTAATAAATCCCTGTTCAAAATCAATGCCAGTGAATTCAGTTAAATGCTGTGAGGTTCTAGACTTTTCAGCCCTGTAAACTGGAGCAATTTCATAAACGCGCTCCAATCCAGCTGCAACAAACATTTGCTTGTAAACCTGTGGGCTTTGAGCCAAATAGGCTTTTTTATCAAAATATTTCACTTCAAACAATTCAGCACCTGTTTCAACACCAATAGTTGTGAGCTTTGGAGTGTTAATGTTAATAAATCCCTGTGAGTCAAAGTATTCTGAAACAAACTTGAACACTTTTCCACGGATTTTAAAAATTGCAAAACTTTTCCTATTTCTTAAATCCAAAAACCTGTGATCCAGCCTTGAACTCAAATCTGATTCAATTTTTCCGCTTGTATCCAATGGCACTGGTGCTTGTGCTTTTGAAACAATTTCAATGCTTGATGGAATTATTTCAACTCCTTTTTGGGCTTTTTCTGATTTTTGGGCTTTTCCAACAACATACAAAACAGATTCCTTTGAAATGCCTTCAAAGGAATCAAAAACTACTTTTGGGGTTTTTTCCTTGTGGAGTGTTATTTGGATTTTTCCAGAGCGGTCTTTTAAAATAATAAACTTTAATCCGCCAAAATCCCTCAAATCGTGCACCCAGCCCTGAACCAGCACTTCCATTCCTTTTTTTTGAGGCACATCTGAAGCAAAAGTTCTATTCATTAAAAACCCCCTTTAAAGCCTTATTGTTTGTAATAGTAACAGTTTTTATTAATTGGGCATTCACTGCATTTTGGATTTTTTGAACAATAATTCTTTCCAAGTTCAACAAGCAATGCATGGAATTCATTATAGCATGCAACAGATTTTGGAATGCCTGATTCAAAAAAGGCTTGCAGTTCAGCATAGGAATGGAATTTTTTTGCAAAAACGCGTTCTGCAATGCGTTTGGTGTAAGCATCCACTACAAAAACCGGCTTGAATGCAGCGTACAATAAAATGCTGTCAGCTGTTTCAGGGCCAATGCCATGCAGTGAAAGCAGTTCTTCGCGCAATTTTTCAACGGGCTTTGAAAGCATTTTTTCAATGCTGCCATTATAGCATGACACAATATGCGCTGCGAATCTTTTTAGGCGCACTGATTTCTGGTTAAAGTAACCGCTTGAACGAATGAGCAATGCAAGCTTTTTCTGCGAACAGGAATTAATTGCTTTAACTGAAAGCAAACCATTGCGTGACAAATTCTCAATTGCTTTTTCAACATTCTTCCAAGAAGTGTTCTGTGCCAGAATCGCGCCAATGCAGACCTCAAATTTTTGCCTTTTAGTCAAACCCGCGCGTTTTTTGTAGGAAGGCTTTACTGCATTGGGTTCAGTGACAGGCCACCAGCCCTGTTCGCCGAATGCGTTTAAGAGCAGATTGAAAAGTTTTAATGGCTTCATTTAAAAAAAATTGGCAGGAAAAGCTTTTAGTTTTGTTTGAAGCATTACACAAATTCTGGCAGTGACTGTTGATAGTTTCTTGATTCAAGCGGTCTCGCGGGAATTTTTAGCTTCCTTTTAATAGAGCTCGCTAGCTCTCTTGCAAAGCCATGCATTGTCAAAACATTCTTTGGCTCTGCCTGTTTAATGTATTCAATCAATTGATTGAAGTCAGCGTGGTCTGAAAGTGGAAAAACCTCGTCAAAGTGGTGCCTGTAATTCCAACCCGTTGCTTTGGCACAAACAACTCTTTTATTGAGTGAAAACTGTAATGCTTGAACCAAATGCCTTGAACAGAGAGCAGGTGGCATTATTAGAATGCTTGAATCCTGCAGGTTGTGGTCTAATTTAATGTATTCACCGAGTGAAACACCGTGTTTTTCGTAAACTTTGTTGTTGTTGTAAACGCGTTCATGCACTAAAGGAACAATTCCAAGAAAAGCATTGCAGAAAGCAGTAAGCTCTTGGGCTTTTCCCGTGCTATAACCTGCAAGCAGGACATAATTGTTCTTTTTAATGTTTTTTTTAATCCATAAAGCCATTCTTTCATAGACCTCACTTCTTGGCGGAAAAGAGTAATCGGGCAGACCAAAAGTGCTCTCAATTACAAGTGTATCACAATGCAATGGAACCGCACCCTTTTGGATCAATGAATCCTGTAATTTAAAATCACTAGTTACAGCAATTGATTTGTTGCCTTCAATGAGTGCTTGCACCGAACCAAGGATATGCCCTGAATTGTGAACTGAAAGCGTGAATTCGTCGAATTCAATTTTTTTTCCGTTTTTTAATGGCAATGCATTTTTTGCTTTTTTAAAGTTTTGTTCAATCAATGAAAGCGTTGGCTTTGAGCAAAGCACTGAATTCTTTCCATTAAAGTGAACATGGTCAGAGTGCGCGTGGGAAATGAGAACCGTGTCAGCATTGCTGCCATTGGCTGGATCAATTACCAGTGAAGAATTAATACAAATGCCTTTTTGTTCAAAAACTTCCATTAAAAAACGCCTCTTAAAAGAATATAAAAGCAGAGAATAAAAAACTGCCTGTTATTCAAAGGCAATGCAGGAAAAGCAACCGAAAAACAATTTAAAGGATAACGCACTAATAATATGCGGTGTTTTTAGTGCATTCAATGCAATTGCTCGAAAAAGCAATAAATGAAGTAAATGCATTGCATTACCGTTTAAGGGACAGAAACTGGGCTGAATTTGCGCTTTATTCTTTCATTAACGAATTAGAGGAATCAATTCACTCACTTAAAGACATTCAAAAAACACTAACAGAACTGGAAAGAAAGCTTCCAAAACATGCAAGGGAAGAAATAAACTTCAAGCCGCTTTTAAAAGACTTTGAAAGGCTTGGCGAATTCTTAAAACGCAATCTTCAACTGGAAAGAAAAAAGGAAACAAGAATACAGGAAGTGCATTTTCGCGAAAAAGCAGAAAAACCGGAATTATATGCAGCATTACAACAAAAAATGCTTTCCATTCTTGTCAGAGCAAGGTTTTTGCTTGAAAGGGTTGCAATTGCGTTAAAAAAAGAGCACTACGAGGAAAAACTTGAAAAGGGCTCGGCTGAAAAAAATTTAATGAGTTTGCTTGCAGCAAAAGAAGAGGAATTGCAGGAATTAAGAAAAAAATACGATGAAATAAAAAAGAAAACATTTCTTGGAGTAATACGCGATGAAGTGTCCGCTGACTTGGAAAAAGACTTATTGGACTTGGACAGAAAAATGACAACTGAAAAAAAAGAAATAGAATCATTATGGGATCATTACAGGATAAAATTCACTTCACTGCAACAGGAGTTCTTGAATTTGAGAGAACGCTTGCAGCTTTTAAGCGGAACATTTGAAGACTATGTTGACAAGACAGGGGAACTAATTGCGTTGCTTAAAAAGGAAAGGGATTATGCAAAAAAAACAGTTCTTGAAATGGAAAACGATATTTTGAGGCTGAGGAATAAGTACAGCATTGAATTGCTTGGATTGGAGGAATCAAAAGCAGCTGAAAGAAAAAAAGCCGAAGAAAAGCTTGGCAAGCACGTAAGAAAGCTCGAAAAAGACATTGAAAGCAAGGACAAAATAATTGAACACTTAAAGGAAATAATAAAACAACGCGAAAAAGAAATTGCTTCACTTGAAAGGAGAAGAATTGCGTTAAAGCTTTTGCTCGAAGCAAGAAAGCCAGCTAAAAAGAAAAAAAAGAGAAAGAAAACAAAAAAATAAAACCTATTTTGTTGGCACGAATTTGTCAGGATGGAACAAATAATTAATTAAATGCTGGAACCATTTTTCCACAAGCGCGTCTTTTTCCATTAAAAGTTCATCCTCTGATTCAATCTCGTCTATTTCAGACACTTCAATGGCTTTAATTATTGGAACACCTGTTTTGAGTTCCACTTCAACAAGTTTTTCTTTGAGAATCCCTGCCTCTGAATCCTTTTCAGGGTGAAGGCACAACACAAAAATTAAGTCAAAATCCTGCGCCCTAGAATAAGCCTTCATTGGAAGGTCAAGTTTTGACGGCACAAACTCTGCTTCAATTTCAAAATCAGCTATTTCTTCAAGCAGTTTTTCCTCCAATTCAGGGAAAATGTTTATTCCGCTTTCAAAATCTGACAAAAACAAAAGCCTCAAAACAATCCACTCTTTAAATATTCTGGATTTATAATTAATGGTTAAAAGTATTAAATAACCTTTCCCATTTCATTATAGTGGTTTTAATGGATGAAGACTTTGAAGACAAACCATTAAGGCACCCATTTGAAGACTTTGAATTCGAAGAACCACAGAGCCAATGGAAGGACAGAATAACCAGTGCAATTCCTAAAAAAATTCCAGCCTTTAAAGGAATTCCAAAAATTCCTCCAGGAACAATAAAAGCAGTGATTGTTCTTGCAGTGCTGCTTTTTGCTGCATTCATGGTTTTTTTTGTCTGGCCATCAATGCAACCAAAACCACTGCAAATAACCCTTTTAATACAGGATACTGAAGGAAACCCAGTGCAAAACAACAAAATAACCTTTTTTGATGAAAAAACAAAAAGAGAAATTTTTTCAGACCAAGGCAAAGAAAAATATGAATTAAAAATAACACCTGGCTCGTTTATTCTGACCGTTATTGCACCTGAATTCAAAACAGCCTCTTTTCCAATTAATGCAAAGGAAAAAACAACCCAGAAAATAACGCTTGAAAAAGACCTTGAAATAATCATTGAAAAAATTTCACCCATTCCGGATATTGCAAGCGGTGAAACAAAAGAAGCAATAATCACTTTAAGGAACACCAGCCGATATGACAGGGAAATAGAACTCGTATTTGAAGAATTCAAAAAATTAAGGCTAAGAGCAGTGCCTCAAAAAATAATTGTGCCAGCAGGCGAGACCGCAAAAGCAACAATATTTGTAACACTGGCAGAGGTTGTTTCATGGGAAGAAACCGATGCAGGGATTGTGAGAATAAAGTACACCCATGAATCTTTTCCTTTAACGGTTAAATTGCTTGAAGAGAGAAAACAATAGTTTTTTATAAGAGAAAGCAATTATTCCTGTTATGGTTCCATTTGAACTCGCAATTGCAACCCTTGCAATTGCAATTGTTGTTGCTGCACTGGCAATTATTACAACAAAAGGCTTTCTTTTAAAACTACAGGGCTTGAGGAATTTTTTTCTAAAAGAAGGCGGCTTGGAATTCATTAAAATGCCGCGCTTGTCCCAAATTGGAGAAAAAGAAATAAAAGGAATTGAATTGGTGCATTTCAAGGGAGGTTCTGGGCTTGAATTCCTTGCAGTGCCAGAACTCAAAAGAGAAATAAAAGAAAAAAAAATCAATCCGGAAATTTCACTGCTCACTGGAAAAAACCTTTCAGGTTATTTTTTATTGCTTACAAAAATGCTTTTCCTCTTTGAAGAAAAACCAATTTTTTTAACAATAAAAGAACGCGAACTTGAAAAATTCAAAAAACACACTAACATTTTAATTTCAATTTACAGGCACGGCAACCAAATAAGTGAAAAAATAAAAAAATTGAGATATGAGTTTATGAAACACGCCATAAGCGAGGAAGAGTTCAGGAAAAAACTCGCTGAATTAGAGCTTTCAAGGAAAAGAACAGGCGAAATCGGCAAAGTTTACGACGGCTATCGTTATTTTTCTTATCCATTGGAAATACTAGCTGACTTGAAAAGGTTCTGCGAAACAGTGCACGAAAAAGGAATTGTTATAATGACAATAATTGATGAAATGATTTTAAAGGACAAAAACAATGCTTTTTCTTTTATTGAAAACGCTCTTGGAATTTGCCAAAAGCACAAAACGCCATTGCTATTAACGCTTGAAAAAGGCATTTTTTCAAAGGAAGCCGAAAACCGTGTTAGGTCTTACGCTGAATTCATTTTTGACACAGAACTGAAAGAAGGAAAACGCTTTGTTTCAGTGAAAACACTGGAAAAAGTATTCAACGAAAAAGACATTGAACATGTTTCAAAAGACCTCAACAAATTCCTCTCAAAAGTGGGCTTTATTGGGGAAAAATAATTAAAAGCAATTAAGGCAATTGGCTTTTGTGCTCAATTGAATGCATTAACACGTCTGCAACTGTTTTAAGAAATAGGAAGACAACAATTAAAGCATCGACAGCATGACAAAAAAAGGGACTGCAGAACACAACAAAATGCATTGGCAAAATTCTGACGTAAGGATAAAACATTACTTTTCCAATGTTTTTTCTTGGCTGCGGTTTCCTTGAATAAAAAATAAATGAAATTAAATGGTTTGCAAAAAACAATGCCCCAACAGGAAGAGCACTCACTATTTCTGAAAATGAAATGTGAAAAGGTAAAAAAGGAAAATTAAGAAGGAATATGGCATACCCCAAATGGAAAAAGCCGTAATGAAAGGCAAAGAAAAACGCTGTAAAAACCCTTGCACTCTGTGTTGTCTTGACAGGTCTATTATCTATTCTAAAACCCTTTGTTGAAAAATCCTTCAATGAAAGAATTCTTAAAAAATTAAAAAAACCAATGGAAACGCTTTGCAGCCAATATACCCAAACAATAAATCCAAAGCTCAATTGCTGTGCCACTGCAAGAAAAATTGTAAAAAGGTTCACAAAAATAAGCGATAAAACCGTTGGGTCTTTGAATAAAAACTTTAATTCAGTCAATTCGCTCACTTCAATGAACGCATTTTTAATTTAAGCCCCAGGGGGGATTCGAACCCCCGATCTGCAGATTACGAGTCTGCTGCATTGCCACTATGCTACCGGGGCATTAAATGGCATAACAAATAGCGTTCTTGGAGTTTTTATTTTAATTGGTTGAATTGCATTCTGCCAATTGAAAGCATCCAAAGCATTTCAGGCAATTCTTCAATTTTTAATCGCACTTGTTTCATTGAGTCACGTTCGCGGAGCGTTACTGTATAATCCTTCTTTGTATCATAATCAATTGTTACAGCAAATGGAACTCCAACTTCGTCAACACGCGCATACCGCTTTCCAATTGAACCCTTTGAATCAAAAATGCATTCGAATTTGAATTCTTCCAAAAAATCAAACACTTCACTGGCTTTTTCAAGCAATCCATCTTTTGAAACAAGTGGAAACACTGCAACCAAAAAAGGCGCAATTGCCACTGGCAGTTTTAAGTAAATGCGTTCATCCGAACCACGTTTTTCTTTATTGAAAGCACTATCAAGTGCAACATAAAATGTGCGATCAATTCCAGCGGAAAGCTCAAAAACATGAGGAATAAATTTTTCACCATCTTCTTTTACAGCCAAGTTTTTCTTGCTTCCAAGGGCATGACCTTTTAAATCAAAATCAGTGCGATAATTGCAGGCAATTAATTCAATCCAACCCAGGTCTGTTTGCACTTCAAAATCCCATGTTTCCTTTGCATAAAAAGCGCGTTCCTCTTTTTCTAATTCACGGAAGCGCATTTTTTGGCGTGAAATTCCGTATTTCTCATAAAGTTGTTGCACTCTTGCCAGCCAATAAGCTATTATTTTGCCTGAAACAATCTTTTTTTGCACTGCCTCACTTGCAGTAATTGGCGTGGTTTTTTTACCCAAACGCATCAGGTTTAATTTTTCTTCTTTTACTGTTTCAAAAGCCGGAAAATCGTTTATTTTAGCCGGATTGAAAAAGAATTCAATCTCCATTTGCCCCAATTCGCGTTCTCTGAGCAATGACTGCTTTGGAGCAATTTCATTGCGGAAGGATTTTCCAGCTTGAGCGATTCCCAACGGCAAATTCAATCTTCCAGAGCGAAACAACCTGTCAAAATCCAGAAAAATATTCTGACAAGTTTCAGGTCTTAAAAAACAAGGTTGATTACCTGTAGCGCCAATGCTCACAGCCATCATCATGTTAAACAATCGCACTTTTCCAAGAGAACCCTTGCATTTAGGGCACTTAATGGCATGCTTTTTTATTAATTCATTTAATTCATTGACTGGTTTTGCTTCAGGCACAATTTTTCCAGTTGCCTGTTCAATGAGCTGGTCTGCTCTGTGCAATGAATTGCATTTAGTGCATTGCACTATTGGGTCATTGAATGATTTCAAATGCCCTGAGGCTTCAAAAACAGCTTTTGGGAGAATAACCGAACCAGAAATTTCAAGCAGTCCTTCTTTTTCAACCAATTCTTTTCGCCACAATTCAACGATTTTGTTTCTTATTCGCACACCAATTGGCCCAAAATCCCAAAATCCAGCCGGAGCACTGGAATAAATCTCTGCTGTGGGAAAAAACAACTGCCTTCTCAAAGCCAAATTCAACAATTCATCCCTTGGCATAAAAACCACTACTAAACTTTTCAATAAAACCATTTTAAAACATTGCTTGGGGGCTCTTTCCAATGAGGATTGGTTGAATTGCGTTTTATCCTGACTTGAATGATTTCATTGCCTTTATTTGCTTCAAAAAACACCCAAAGAGGCTGAATTCAGGCTGCCACAGCAGTGCCATCTATTTAAATCGTTTACATTATTAATTAATTAAATGCAAAGAAAAAAAATAGAAAAACTGAGAAAAGAATTAATACAAAAAACAAAAAAGAAGGTAATTGAACACTACAAAGGCAGAGATATTCACATAATTCGCGCAGTAAATACATTAGAGGATATTGACTCTGTTTTCAATTTACTCTTTGAAGACATAAGGGAATGGTACTCAGTGCATTTCCCTGAATTAGAGCGCTTGGTTAAAGGCAATGAAACCTATTTAATGCTTGTTGCAAAATTGTGCAATCGCACAGAATTCAACAAGGAAAACATTCTTGCTTATTACTCCAACAAAGAACAAGCAGAAAAAATTGCAAAAACTGCAAAGAAAAGCATTGGCTCGCCCTTGAAGGAAAAAGACTCCAAGAGAATAAGCAAGCTTGCGGAAAAATGCCTAAGCCTAAAAAAACAACGCAACGCGCTTTGCTCTTACATTGAATCAGAAATGCAAAAACAAATGCCAGCATTCACATCAATCGCTGGCGCAATACTGGGCGCCAGGCTTTTAAGCGAAGCGGGCTCAATTGAAAAACTTGCAATGATGCCATCTTCAACAATTCAAGTAATTGGAGCAGAAAAGGCATTGTTCAGGCACTTGAAAACCGGAAGCAAGCCACCAAAACATGGCATTATTTTTCAGCACCCTTTGCTGCGCAGGGTAAAAAGAAAAAACCGGGGAAAAATGGCTCGCACTCTGGCAAACAAGTTAAGCATTGCAGCAAAAGAGGACTTTTTTGGCAAAAAAAACAATGGAAAAAAGTTATTAGAAGAATTGGAAAAAAAGGCACGCGAATTACAATAATTATTTTTTTCTTTTACCTTTCTTTTTCCTGTGCTCCAATGAAAAATCTCTTGGCGGACCACTCATTTTTAAACTGTGCTTTTTGTCTGGTTCTCTTTCCAAGCGGTGATAGAATGCATCATGCGGGTGCCTATCACTGCGAAGGTGTTCTGGAATTTCCTCCGCCCTTGTTTCAGGTGTTCCCTTCCTCCAAGGCCTGCCAGCGGAAAGAGCAGCATAAGGATCCACATGTCTTAAATTTGGGTCACTCCACTTACGCATATAAGCTCTTACCATTGCATCCGTGCCAGGAATTGGTATTTTTGAATAGCCCTTGCCATATTTCAGCCTTTGACCGGTTGGCGGGTTTTCCACATAGGATTTCACAGGCTTAATATGCGGATAATGGCCCTTGCTCATATAAACAGACAAAGGCATTCTGCCAGGCGCTTTGAGCTTTCTTTTCACTGCAGGGCTTTTTTGCTGGTTTAAAATAACACGCATGTGCGCTCTAATCTCCTTTACTGGAATGTTCAATGCCTTGGAAATAGCAGCATAGCTATAGCCCTCCAAGCGCATTTGCTTTATTGCCATTCGCGTTCCCCTTACTGCATTTCTTGAGGAAACCGGCTTTGGCTTTTGTCTAATTTTTGGCCTGCGAGGCAAAAAAAACCATCTCATTCAGTGCGTTTATTGTTTAATATATTGTCTAAACTTCATTTAATTGTTTTGGTCGGCTTCATGGCTTGAAATCCCGAACCATGTGCTTGAAATTATCATTATGGGAAAAAAAACCAGGATCAACTTTTTTCAAAAAGGCTTTTTCTTCTTCATTAAGTTTTCTGAAGCCTCTTTTTTTTGCAAACTTCATTGACCTATGGCTTGGATCAATGTGTCCAAATATTTTTGTAATGCCCTGTTTTGCATGATCCAAGTCACGCAAGTGATTTACAGCCAAGCCAAATGCTTTTCCCGCAATAAAAGAAGGCGGCACTGTTTGGCCGGATGTTTGCACTAAGTCAGGCTTGCTCCTGACTATTTCCGGTCCAAAGCTAATACTTGGCTTGGACTCAACTGTTTCAGGAAACCACCTAAAGTCTCCACCAATTACAACGCGGTGATCAGGAAAATAATTATAGCTTGCTAAAAGAAAGCGATTTGATGCGCTTACTTTTGGTTTTTCAAAAGGATCCAGTAAGTGCGCTCTAAAATCAACCCTGACAATTCTTTGCCCTTTCATTTTAACAGGCTTTGATTCAGCACGCGTTATTACAACAAGGTGCTTGCCTTTCTTGTGGTAGAATGCTTTTACTGGAACAGCGTTAGCCATGGCATTGCTTGAAGAAATTTCCACCACAACCTTTTCCATTGAACCATTGGTTTGCGGCAACCATACATGCAATTGTTTTCTTCCCTGTTTATCTTGTTTGAATTTGAATCTTGCATCCCAGTAACCGTATTTGTTTGTAAGAGCGGAAAACCATTCTCTGGCTCTGCGAGGTGGCCTTGGTTTTTTCAAAACCCTTTCAATTCTGCGCGGGCTTTTAGGTAATTGCCTATTGGAAGGTGGTTTTTTGCCCAAAGAAACACCTATAAAAATAGCGCTTTAATGTTAATTTAATTGTTTCGCTTTTTTTGGTCAGTTTAGCTTTTTCTCAATTCTTTCAAGGCGTTCCTCAATTAAAGCAAGTTTTTCCTTCAATTCAGCCATTGAATCAGCAACAATTTCATGCGGTGGCTTTGGGTGATGCAATGCAGGGACAGGCCTGTGCTCGCGCAAAAACTTGAGAATGCCCTTATCCTTTAATTCATAGAATGCCTTGCCTTCTTCAGTGAATGCTTCAACCAGGCCAGCATTAATCAAAATCCTTAAATGAAAATCAACAGTCTGGGGAGCCCTTTGGATGTGTTCAGCTATTTCGCTCAAATACTTTTTTCCACTGCCAAGGAAAAGGATTATTTCACGCCGCATTGGCGAGGATAACGCTCTGTGGATTTCCGGTTCTCTCACAATAATCACAAACAAGCACTCTTTCTAATTTTATAGAAAAATAGAAAAGTATTTAAATGTTTTGCCTTATTAGATATTCATAGAAAATTAGAAATGAATTGTGCCAAGGGAGGTGAACTTGATGCCAAGACACATGCCAATGCCACCACATGAAAGGCATGCGCCAATTCCGCCTGAACCATTCAATGAACCAACCCATGCAGAACTAATGAATGCAATTGAGGAACTAATGGAAAGGCTTGAGAGAATTGAGAGAATGCTGGGCAGGTGAGCTCAGCACCCTTTTATTATTTTTCTTCCACTAATTCTTCCATGAAGCAACTCTTTGAAGGTGTTTTTGAGCACAGGGGAAAAATTTTAACAAGAAATTTAGTGCCCGGCACAAGCGTGTACGGTGAAAGGCTTTTCAGAGTGCAGGGCAAAGAATACAGGGAATGGATTCCATTCAGGTCCAAATTGTGCGCGGCAATAAAAAACGGTTTAAAAGAATTGCCACTTAAAAAAGGAAGCAATGTGCTTTACCTCGGCGTTGCGGAAGGCACTACTGCATCACATTTAAGTGATATTGTTAGAGAAAAAGGAATACTGTTCGGTGTTGACATAGCGGAAAAAACAATGAAAAAATTCCTCAGCATTTGCGAGCAACGCCAAAACCTTGTTCCAATTCTTGCAAATGCAAACAATACTGCATTATACGCTGAATACTTAGAGGGAATTAAAATTGATTTGCTGTACGAGGATGTGGCCCAAAAAAACCAGGCAGAAATATTCAACAGAAACGCAAAAGCATTTTTGGGCAAAAATGCCTTTGGAATAATTGCAATCAAAGCACAAAGCATTTCCTCAACAACAAAGCCAAGCAAAATATTCAGCGAACAGGAAAAGATTTTAAAAAAAGAGTTTTTAATAAAGCAGGCAATTAACCTCAAACCGTTTGAAAAAGACCACATGCTTTATTTATTGAAGAAAAAATAAAAAATGTGAAAAAAATGCGTGAGATTAAAAGGCAATTAATCCACATTGGGTTTGGGACAATGTTCATTTTGCTTGTGCTTTTCACAGGCCCACAAAACACGCTAATTATTACATCGCTTCTTTTTATTCTCGGCTTGGTTGTGTCAGCACTCATAAAAAACGGCTTTGAAGTGCCATTGGTTTCACTAATAGTGTGGCATGTGGGAAGGCACAACGAAAAAGAAGTGCCGGGAAAAGGAGCACTGCTTTTTTTTCTTGGAGCAACAATATTAATGTATTTGAATGTTTTCATATTAAAAAAGCCAGAAATCACAGCAGCAGCATTAGTGCCGGTTGTTTTTGGTGATGGTTTTTCAACACTTGTGGGCACACACATTGGCAAGCACAAAATACTTCCAAACAAAAGCATTGAAGGGACCCTTGCAGGATTTACTGCTGCATTCATTGTATTGCTTTTGCCTATGCTTGGCTTAATGCCGAACATTTGGAAAGCGTTGCTGCTTGCAGGCACAACAATGCTAGTGGAATTAATGCCACTAAATGACAATTTGAGCATTCCAATAGCAAGCACTCTTATCTTATACATAATTTTTTAGTTCGTTTTCCGAATTTTCCCAAAAAATTTTTAAATACAAAGAGCATATTCATTACACCGCGAAATCTTTTTTATAGAGGGGGCTTTTTTAGTGGAAAAAAAATTTCTTGAAAAGGTGAAAAAACGCGATGGCCGCGTAGTGCCATTCCAAAAGGAAAAAATAGAGGAAGCAATCTTTAAGGCCGCGCGTGCTGTCGGCGGAAAAGACCGCGAGACAGCAAAAAAGCTTGCTGACAGGGTTGTTCACAGGCTTAAAATGAAATTTGGAACAAAGATTCCCACAGTTGAACAAATACAAGACGAAGTGGAAAAGGAACTAATTGAATCCGGGCATGCTAAAACTGCAAAAGCCTATATTTTGTACAGGGCTGAAAGAAACAAAATAAGGCAAACAAAAGCATTCCTTGAAAAAGCGGGCAAAATAATTGAAGATTATGTGTTTGAAAAATCATGGCGAGTTAAAGAAAACAGCAATGCTTCCTATTCTTTAAGTGGATTGCAAGCACACATTTCTGACACCATTATATCAGAATACACCCTGAAAAACATTTACCCGCCAGAAATCTCGAAAGAGCATATTAATGCAGCATTCCACATTCATGATTTAGGGGTTGGCACTTTTGCTGCTTACTGCGCTGGCTGGTCCTTAAAGCAATTACTTGAAGAAGGATTTAATGGCGTGCCCGGCAGAATAGCCGCAAAACCAGCAAAACACTTTAATGCTGCACTGGGGCAAATGGTTAACTTTATGGGAACAATGCAGAATGAATGGGCTGGCGCCCAGGCATTCAGTTCCTTTGACACTTATCTGGCTCCACTGGCGGCAAAAGACAAATTGAGTTATGAGAGAATAAAGCAAAGCATCCAAGAATTTGTTTTTGCAATAAACGCCACTTCAAGATGGGGAAACCAAGTGCCGTTCACAAACTTGACATTTGACTGGGTTGTGCCAGAGGACATGAAAGGAGTTCCGGCAATCTGGGGAGGCAAAGAACTGAAAGAGACATATGGCGAATTCCAGGACGAAATTGACTTAATTGACAAAGCATTCATTGAAGTAATGAGCCAGGGCGACATGAATGGCAGAATATTCACTTTTCCAATTCCTACTTTCAACATAACAAAGGACTTTGACTGGGATTCTGAAAAAGCCCACATGCTGTTTGAAATGACTGCAAAATATGGCACACCTTATTTCCAAAACTTTATCAATTCAACACTCAAGCCAAGTGATGTGAGAAGCATGTGTTGCAGGCTGCAATTGGATATAAGGGAGTTAAGGCATAAAACAGGTGGATTGTTTGGTTCTGGTGAAAAAACTGGCAGTATTGGTGTTGTAACAATAAACATGCCCCAGCTGGGATATCTTTCAAAAAACGAGGATGAATTCTTTGAGAGACTTGATTACTTGATGTACTTGGCAAAAGAAGCCCTTGAAATAAAAAGAAAAGAAGTGGAAAAAAACATGCAAAATGGTTTGCTGCCATGGTCAAAACGCTATCTTGGAACATTTGATTACCACTTTGCAACAATTGGATTGAATGGAATGAACGAAGCATGTGAAAACTTTTTGGGAGAAAACATTGCATCAAAAGAAGGAAGAAAACTTGCCTTAAAAACACTTGATTTCATGCGAGGAAAACTCTCAGAATTCCAAGAGGAAACAGGAAACATTTACAACCTTGAAGCAACACCCGCTGAAGGCACATCCTACAGGCTTGCAAGCATTGACAAGAGAAATTACCCAGACATTAAAACAGCGGGAACAAAAGAAGCCCCCTATTACACCAATTCAACGCATTTGCCGGTTGATTACACTGACGACATTTTTGATGCATTGGACCACCAGGATGAATTGCAATGCAAGTACACTGGTGGAACAGTATTACACGGCTTTATTGGGGAAAAACTTTCAAGCGGTGAAGCAACAGCAAAACTTGTCAAAAAAATCGCCTACAATTACAAGCTGCCATATTTCACCATTACTCCGACTTTCAGCATTTGCCCAGTGCATGGTTATATTCCCGGAAAACATTTCACTTGCCCAGTGCAGGTGGAGGAGGTGGAAAAAAATGCCTGAATGCGGAAGAAAAACCGAGGTTTACAGCAGGGTTGTTGGATACTACAGACCAGTGCAGAACTGGAATGAAGGAAAAAAACAGGAATTCGAGGAAAGAAAAACATTCTCTGAAAAAAAAGCCATTGCAAAAATAAAACAACATTAAAAAGCATTTTCTTTGCTTTTTTTGCTTTTAATTTTTGGAGTATTATTATGATTTTTCATGGACTGCAAAAAACAACGCTTATTGATTTCCCTGGAGAAATTGCATGCACTCTCTTTGTGGATAAATGCAATTTCCGGTGCCCTTACTGCCAGAACCCCTTGCTGGTTTTGGAGCAAGCAAAGGAGGCTTTAAGCGAAAGCGAAGTGCTTGAATTCCTGCGGAAAAGAAAAAAAGTACTGGATGGAGTTTGCGTTACTGGTGGAGAGCCAACGCTTTACGCTGGCTTAAAGCCATTTTTTCGCAGGGTTAAAGAACTTGGCTATAAAATAAAACTTGACACCAATGGAACAAATCCAAGAATGGTCAGAGAATTGATTGAAGAAAAACTGGTTGATTATGTGGCAATGGATATTAAGGCTCCATTGGAAAAATACGACAAGGCAACAAATTCAATTGTGAACAAAAACGCAATAAAGGAAAGCATTGAAATACTGAAAGAAGGAAAAACAGGCTATGAATTCCGTACAACTGTTGTGCCAAAAATTTTGGAGCCAGAGGATTTTGAAGAAATTGGCAAAATGCTCAAAGGAGCAAAGGCTTTTTACTTGCAACAGTTTGTTAACAGTGTGCCATTGCTGGACAAAGAATTTCAAAGCATTGACCCGTTTCCAGACAGAGTGCTGGAACAAATAAAAAAAACAATGCAAAAATACGTTGAAAAAGTGGAAATACGCAACTAACATTTCCAAAAAAACAAATGGCTTAATAAACTATTTCTCTTAAATTTTTCTTAATGGAAAAGGGCCCGTAGCTCAGTTGGATAGAGCACCAGCCTCCTAAGCTGGGTGTCGTGGGTTCGAATCCCACCGGGCTCGCTTTAAGCAAACCAGTAAAAGGCATTGAAAAGTGTTAAAAAGAATTTATGCCCCAAGTAATTCATGCCTTCAAGGAAAAAAACTGGGCTGAATGAAAGAAAAAAATTCCACAAAAAATTCGGACTCCCTTTTGTTAGAGTGCCTGAAGAGCACTTTCACCCCCCAAAAAAAGCAGGCATGCATTGGCTGACAACCTTTCAAAGGAGAACCGACACTGTTGCTTACAGAATGCAACAGCAAACAAATAGAAAAATAAAAGAAATAGAAAAAATGAAGGGCTTGAAGGGTTTATGGCATAAAGTAACTGGAAAAAAGGCGAATTCCATGCAGGTATGGTGGGGAAGAATTTGTGCTTTATTTTCCAAAAACAGGGCTGGACAATGTTAGCATTGTGAGACAGGTTTCAGCTGCTTTTTTGAAAAACTGCAGAAAAGACAGGGAATTAAAAAAGGCTGTCAATAACAACATTCCAACCATTAGTGCTGGAGCAAGCGAGTTAAAGATTGACATGAAGGAAAGGGAGCGTTTTGCTGAAAACATTGGAAAGAAATGGACAGCGTTGTCAAAAAAAGAATATGCCTTGTTTTCAAAACAAGCGTATGAGAGGCTAATGAAAGAAGCCGACAAAAAAATGTACAATTCAAAAGAAAAAGGAAGGAACAGGTTTTCAATTGAAAGGAATGGCAAAATAAAGACCATTGAAATCAGAAAAAAACAACCAAAACAAATGCGTTAAAGAACGAATTTAAAACAGTGCAATTGACGTAAGATTTTTAAATGTGTTTGGACTCTTTTAGTGTATGGAAAAACTACGTACAACAATTGCCGGCGAAATCACTTTAAGCAAGGATGCCGGCGGAAGCATGAAAAAATGGCGAGAAATATTCGGCATTAACCAAACAGAGCTCGCTGAATATCTGGGAGTGTCAAGCTCAACCATCAGTGACTATGAAGGAGGCAGAAGAAAAAGCCCAGGCATTGTAGTGATCAGCAGATTTGTAAATGCATTGATTGAATTAGACAAAAGGCGTGGTGGAAAAATAGTAAAACAGTTAATGAAAGACTTTGAACCAAAAGAAGACGCATTTGATGTTCATGAATTCTATTCAGCAATGAATGCAAAAACATTCATGGAAAAAATTGGAGCAAAATGCATTGCAAACCCACATCGCTTAAAAGAAACAAACATTTATGGTTACACTTTAATTGACTCACTTAAAGTAATAGTTGAAGTCCCAGTGCATGAATACATGCACATGTACGGTAAAAGCCCTGATCGTGCACTGATTTTTAGAAACGTTGAAAACGGCCGCTCTCCAATGATTGCTGTAAAGGTTGGCAGGTTCAGCACTGACATGAAACCAGCAATAGTGGTATTGCATGGCCCTAACAATCCCGACAAAGTAGACAGAATAGCAATAAAAATAGCTGAAAGTGAAAGAATCCCATTGCTTGTTTCAAACATGCAAATTGGTGAAATCAAAAACAAATTAGCTGAATTTGAGAGCTGAAAATCAAAACCTGAAACAGTAAGTAAAGCGCATTCTCTTCCTGCCATCGCGGGTCAAGCCAACCAAAGTGCTTGAAGAAACTGCTTTTTTGCCGAATTTCTTTTTAAGGCGCGACACCGCCAAGCGCGCAGCATTATTCGAGCCAATCCTTGCATCAAAACCGTTCTTTTTCTCTTCTATTTTTATTATTTGGGCAAGCGAATCAGTGCTTTTCTGCATTGAAAGCGCTGAATTGATTTCTCTCAAAACACGGCTTCTTTTTTTTGCATTTTCTGGTTTTTTCCATCTAACTTGAATTGTTGCCTCGTAATAACCTCCTGCAATTCTGTTGCAGGAATTGCAGTTTTCCTTGGCGAATTTTAAAACCGCAGAGTCTTCAACCACAATTCTTTCCGAACCAATTTTGCCAGTTACTTTCACGCGCACGTTAAAATTTCCATCTTCACGCATTGAGAGGAAAACCTCCTTTTTTTCTTCAAGGATTTCCTTCACTTTTGCTTTTGCTTCAATGAATTTTTTAATGTTTTCTGGCTTTGGTTTTTCCCATTTGCCAAAAACCTTCACTTTGCCGCAAACAGGGCATTTTTGCAATTCCAATTCCTTGGGCATGGAAATTATTTCATGGTCCTGCAAATAGCATTTTTCACAAAAACCGTTAATGAATTTTCCCTCTGTAGTGCCACACTTAGGACAAAACAAATTCATTCACTCACCTTTTGAACACTAAAATAAAGAGTTGGATTCAAAACCATGTGATATGTGTAAAACAACGCAATAATAAATCTCAATCCAACAAAAAGCACCAAGAAAAAAACATTAAAGTAAACAAAAAAAGCAATTGCTGCACTTGCAATTGAAAGAATGAATGGAATCGTTGAAGCCTTGGAAACAAGCAAAAAATTTTGCTTTCCCATTAAAAAAGAGCGCTTTAATCCTTTTAGTGCTGAAACGTCTTCCAGCATTACAACAGGGTAAAACATATATAAAAAAACAATCAAAATAAAGGAAACAACCAAAAACAGGACAACAAACAAACCCAGTGAAATGCTGTGAAATTCAATCAAAAAATTAAAAACAGCTAAAAGCAAAAAACTAATTGAAATAACAACAACCAGCATTAAGGGAATTATTCTCAGGCTCTTTCCAAGAGCAAAACCAAAAGCCCTTTTAAGGGAAAGCTTTTTTTTCTTCCTGTAATCACTCACAAGCACTGGATACATTGCATTAACAAGTATGTCCAAAACAAGGGAAAAAATGGAAAAAGCCAATGCAAAAAGAGATAACACAAAAAGAGCCGGCATTAATGAAAGCTGTTCTGCGGAAAGCATTCCAGTGGAAGCACTCAAAATCAAAAGCAAGGATTTAATCAACAAAAAAGCCATTAAAAGTAATCCAATACTGTACACTGCGGCAACAATCAGCTTTGGAAGGAAAAGTTTTGGGTTGCGGTAAAGGACATTGAATGACTCCAAAAGCAATTTACGGAATTTCATTTTCAATCAAGTTTTTGAATTTTGCCCTGTTTTAACACAACAGCATTAATACCCAAATCTTCTTTTATTTTTTTGCTGAAAGTGTGAGCAACTTCTTTTTCGCCGTGCACTATAAAGACCTTTTCAGGAGACCACTTGTTCAAAGCATAAAGCAATTCGCTTTGCCCAGCGTGCGCTGAAAAGTCAAATTTTTGCACTCGGCATTTTGGCTTGAATTCAATGCCATCAATTTCAATTTTTCCAGTTTTTAACAACCTGTTGCCTTTTGTTTCAGAAACCTGAAAGCCTGTTAAAAGAATTGAAGAATTTTCATCCGCGTGAATTCTTTTAATATAGCTAAGCGCTGGACCGCCTTCAAGCATTCCCGCTGTGGTAACAATAACACATGGCTCTTCAACAATTTTATTCCTTTGCCTTTCATTTTTAACCCACTTGGTTGCATTTAATGCCTTTCCCAAAAATTTTGGGTCCTTTAAAAACTTTGGATAATTCATTGTAATCTGGGCTGCCTTTTTTGCCATGCCATCCAAGTAAATGGAAGCATTCAATTTGTATTCATGCAATACATCAATTATTTCATGGCTTCTTCCAACCGCAAAAGCTGGCACCAATGCAATTCCACCATTATCAACTGTGTCCTGCACTGCTTCAACAAAATCCCTTTCGGTTTTCTTTCTATCAGGGTGCTCGCGGTCACCATAAGTGGATTCAATTACAACAAAATCAACATTTCCAACATTTAAATCCGCTTTTGTTAAAAGCCTTGTTTCTTCCACTTTAAAATCTCCAGTGTAAAGCATGGTGCGGTTTTCAAAGGAAAGCTTTGTCATTGCCGAGCCCAATATATGTCCAGCGTTAAAAAATTCAAGAGTGCACTTTTTTGTAATGGGCATTTTTCTATTATAGCCAATAGCAAAAGAATACTTCCTTGTCCGCTTTATTTCCTTAACTGAAAATTTTTCCTCTGTTCCCTCAATTCCAGCAATTTTAAGCGAATCATGCCAAAGCAAGTCAGCCAAATCTAACGTGGGCTGGGTCATATAACAAAGGGGATTGCTCTCCAAGAATAAGTGAGGAAGATTGCCAGAGTGGTCCAAGTGAGCATGCGATATAATCACCACATCCAAGTTTGTTTTAACCTGCAAGGGATACTCTGTTTCTTTTGGTGTAAGCTTTATGCCGCACTCCAGCAATATTTTGTCCCCAATATCCAAAAGAAAAGAACTCCTTCCGACTTCTTCACAGCCACCTAAACCCAAAATTGAATTACTCAAAAAAAACACCAAATAGTTGATAAAAAATAGAATGGCATAGGTTTAAAAACCATGCAACTATTCAATTTGCGTGTTTTTTTTGTAAAAAGCAATCATGTCAAGACCGGGTCTTAAAGAAAACGGCTCTTTTTCAAACCCCTCTGGGTTTAAAGCGCTTGACTCTCCGTTTTTTTCAAACAACACCACCGTAAAACCGCTGTTTAAAATGCTTTCAAAATTGTTTTCCTCCAAACCATAATAGGTTACATTAAAATCCTCAAAAATCCAGGGCAGCGGCCAAATGCTTTGCTTTGAAACAATTGCCAGTGTAAATCCTTTGTCCAATTCGTGCATTTTTGTGATTTTTTCAATAACGCTTTTTGCCTGCATTGTTGTGTGCACATAGGCAAGCTTGTTTTCTTCACTGGCAGGAATTTCAACATTCAAGGCAAAAAAAACCATTAAAGTAAAAAACACAGAAGCCAAAAGAAAAACAATAAAAGCAAGTGCAATAAAACGGTTTTTTTCATTTAAAAAATCAATTGATTCTTTTACAAAAAAACCAGCAAGGAATGCAAATGGCGCCAGAAAATTTATTAAAATCCATGGCACTTTGTATTCAACCGTTGAAGCAGCCAAAAGCACGGCAATTACAAACACGCCAAAAAAAGAAAAAGAAGGGTTTTTTTTAAGAAAAGCCACTATTGCTCCCAGCAATCCCAAGGCAAGCAAGGGAAACTCGTAAAAGAAAAGCAATTCAAAATAGTAATAAAACGGTTTTTCGTGTCCTGCGTGGAGAGAAGGCTGTGTTAACCAAATAAACGGTCCTTTCACTGAATCAATAAGCCCTTGGGGGTTTGAAAAAAATGAAGTGAAAACCACTGTGTAAACAGCAAAAAACAGACAAATTGCAATGAACACCATTTTAATGTTTCTTTTTTTCCTAAAAGCTGATCGAATGCCTGGCTTGCAACAAAAGAGGGAAAAAGCAAAAATGCCCAAAATGAGTGGCCCAAAATAAAAAGATGCCTCTTTTGTGGTGAAAAGGAATGCAAGGAAAACAGCTGCAGAGTAAAGCCATTTTTCTCTTGCAGTTTCAACGAATTCAACAAGTGAAACAATTGAAGCAATTGAAAAAAACACAAAAAGAATTTCATGAATTGCATAAATTGAGTAATAAAAAAGCGCTGGCGAAAAGCAAACAAAAAAAGCAGTGGTTGCTGTTCCGGCAAACCCAAGCCTTTTCTTTAAAGGAAACAATAAAAGCACAAGCATTGAGCCAAGCAATGCAGGCATAAACCTCAAAGCCAAAACATTTTTTCCAAACAAAATGAATGGAATGACTGAAAGGAAGTAAAAAGACGGTCCATGGTAGTTCTCGGGATTATAAGCATAGTGGCCTCTCTCCATTAAACCAGTCATAAAATAACCATTAACGCCTTCGTCGTGATGCAATGGCCTGTGTTCAATCAATGCAAGCCTTAAAGAAAACGCAAGCAAGAAAAAAAACAACAGAATAAGTGTTTCTTTTTCAATTTTTTTCCCAAAAGGCATGTATTTTAATTGCGCTCATATTAATAAAAATTTTTCACTTGTGCATTAATTCAAAGGAATCTATTTAAATAAGGAATTCCTAATAGTAGCATGAACATTAAATCATTGTTTTTGTCTTTATTGGTTTTGCTGGTTTTGCCTTTTGCAAGCAGTAATTACATGAATTACTCCATTCAGTTAAACAACGATAACGCTGACTTAAACCTTGAAATGAGCCTTGAAAATGCAACTCCAGTGAATGTTTTCAATGGCTCAATTGTATTGCCAGAAAACACTGAAGTGCTGAAGATGAGTGATTCAAAGGGTGAAATAAAGGATTTTACAGTGCAAGGCAATATATTGAAATTTTCAACAAATTATTCCATTGCAAAAGAACTCGAAGTGGTAAAAATTTCAATGAAATTAAAAAACATAAAAAACAATGAATTTGCACCGCTTTACAGTTCAAGGATTTCCATGCCGGCAATGCCGGACAGCAATGTTTTTGCAATCATTCATGGCACTGGATTCATTTCCTTCGAAACAAACCATGGCTTTAATGGAACTCTCACACCAAAAAAGATTGAAATCCAAGGCATTGGCCCTGCAAGCATTAAATTTTATTACTCCCAAAAAGGAAGGCAATGGCAACACTATGTTGTATTCAACGAAAGCTCTTTGGGGGAAGTGCAGTTAAAGGAAAAAGGATTCAATG
>JAFCFP010000005.1:0-31132 GCA_017608575.1 Candidatus Iainarchaeum sp.
TGTGCTCATAGTAGTATGTGAAGTCTTTTTGGAAATCCTCAGAATAACTATCAGCAATCAAAAACGCCTTGAATTCAAGCAGTTTCTTTGCATCCTCAGTTTTTCCAAGCGAAACAAGTTCTTCAACAGCATTAAGCTTTTGGGCGAGTTCAATGGAGAACTGTGTTGGATCACAGTAAATGAATTCAGTGTCAGTTGAATTCTCTTTATCACACTCATTCAAACCAATATCCGCCCAATCCCATGAAAGCCTTATGGCTGGCTTTGCCTTTTTTCCTGTTCTGCCAAACATTCCGTCTGGTGAAATGCAAAAACTCTGTCCTTTGTATTCAAGCTTTGTGTTAAACCTTTCACCTTTTGTGTAAGCCAAGTGCACTGTCACTGGTGGGGATTCACGTTCTTCTGTTTTGATTCCTTCGCTATCAGTGTAGGTAACCTTTATTTTCAGGTCATGGAATTCAGAGCTTGGCGGAGTTGTTGCAGAAATGTTTTCATACACTACCTTTTCTTCCATTGGGGCAATTGAAAGCTCATCAGGCACTTCCATGCTACAGCTAATCGAACCGCAGTCCAGTGCTTCAACTGCAAGCACTGTTGCCTTTTCATCCCCAATGTTTGCAAGAGTCCAAGCAATTCTGTCGGTCTTTTGCTCGCCTTCGCCTTCAAATGACAAAAGCTTTGGTTCTGCTTTGTAGATTAATATTTCCGCTTTTGTTTCTGTTGCTGGCACTGCATTGCAGTCATCTGCACATGATTCAACTGTTTCCCATGGCTCGCATTGGCCATTGCCACAATAGCAGTCATCTGGACAGTTTTCCTGGTTTTCACCAAGTTGGTATTCGCAAATGCCATTTCCGCATTCAAATGTTAGGTTTTCACCATTGTTGTCAGCATTCTCATCAAAAGTGCAAGCACCGCAGTCTACTGGACAGGTTTCACATGTTTCAGGACTCATTTTGCACTCGTGAACCGCACAATAGTCCATTGGTGCACAGTGATTGTTTCCACAGTACTCCATTGCTGAAATATTAAAAACATCTGTGGTGAAAACCGTTGCATAAAAATTGGCTACGAGGTCAACAATGAAAATCAATTTATAAATCCAGTTTAACCAGTTTAGTCCAAGGAAACCATTGGTTAAAAGCAATTCAGCCAAATTCAACCCAAAGTACTTAAAGAATGTGCCCATCCAGGCAAATACCCCAATGAATTTGCTTGGAGCTGAAGCAAAAGCATTATTTGCTGCGCCAATGATTCCACCCCAGCCAACTGCCACACCAACATCTATATTTTCATAACCACCAATTCCCGGCACACCAGTTAATTTTTCCATTATTTTACCAGTGAATGTTGTGCCAAGCACGTCACCAATTATTCTCAAAACATCAGCTTCTTCTAATTCAACCTTAAAATAATAGGCTCCATCCTTGTCAAGCGTTACTGAAAAATCAGTATTTGCATTATTTATTGTTTTAACATGGGGCCAAACTCCCCCAAACAAGCCTTTCATTTTTTCGCTTTCATGCCTCCAATAAATCCTGATCCTCGTGCCCGGAAGCCATAAAAACTTTTTAGTAAAAACCTTTTCATTACAGCCCTCTATTTTAATCTGCACTGTTTCTTCAGGATAAGGATCAGCCGGCTGTGCTTCATGGGTGATTACTACCTGCATTTTGTCTCTTGGGCATTGTGATTTAGGGTAATAAAAACTAATAAGGGGGAAAAACGTTCTCTTCAGCTTTTTTACCATTGGATATGCACCCTCTGCGTATGTAAGCTTGTTTTCGTCGCCAAGTGCAATAGTATTGCTATCCTTTGTAAGTGTATTGTCATCCTGCGCCAAAACTAGTGGCATAAACGAAACGCTGAAAAGAGTGAAGAGGATTAACAAAACCGCAAAACGCTTATTTAACATTTCAGTCACCCCCTGTCTTTGTGAAGTCCTCTACCGTGATAAAGGCATACTCTGTTGCATCAAGGAATTTATTCGTTAAAGTGAAATCATATTCCTTTTTTGGGTTTTCTCCGAGATAAATTCCCTTGATTTTGTTTCCCTCAATCCACATGTAAACCTTGTCATCATTGCTTTCAACCCAAATGCTGACATTCATTGGCGTGGCATTCTTGCAGTTTTCATTGGTTTTAAGCTTTGCAATGTAATCAGCAATACTGAACTCTTTTGCTTCAAACCTTGGGTCAACACGTGGCTCTATAGTGGAAGAACCAGAATCAAGCTGCCAGTTTTCCACTGTTCTTGAAGTGTTCGTTGCATCATTGCATTGCGCATTCACATACACAGTCCAGTTAACAGTATATGTTTCAGGAATCTCTGGTTCTGAATCCATTTCAACCTTTGCTGTGTCAATGTTGATCTGTGGGTTGTCAACGCTTTTTGCATCCGCATAATAGCACTGGTCCATTACTTCAACTGTGCCATCATCTTTTCCATCGTTTTCCTCTGAAAGATCATACACGTATTTGCCGTCTTTTATTTGGAAGCAGGCATTTGGATTGTGAACTGTAATTTCCGCCAAAGCCACAAACCTTAACTGCACGTCATAATCAAAGCGAGCTTTTACGAATATTGGATAAATTCCCTGGGATATTCTATCGCCTTTTGCCTCAACCTCTATTTCCTTTGAATCATTCTTTTCCAGTTTGAATTCTTTTTCACTTAATTTAAGCAAACTCGTCAATTCAATGTTGACTTTGTCATCACAGTTTTCTGCCTTAATTGTGAAAGCGGTTTTTTCACCAGAATTGAGTGTTTTCTCGCTTGGCTCTATTGAAACACACTCATAGTTCTGGTTTATTTCACCCAAGTGCTTGACTGGAATATCAAAAACCTTTGTTGCATAGCCTGTTTTTGTAACTGTCAATGTAACAGTGTCCCCTCGCACTAAGAGATTGCCTGATTCCTGTACAAAAACAAAAGATCCATCAGCCAACGACTGTTTCACTGCCAGTGTTTGATTATTCTTTTTTATTTCAATAAACACTCCCTCAATTGGTTCACCTGTTTCCCTGCCCCTTACAGTGCCAGAAAGCGAAATAAGTGTCCCTATTTCCAAAAGCTCTGGCAATCCAACAACTGTCATCTGCTTTAATGAGGCAACACTGAACTTCAATGCTTTTTCTCCGTTCTCTAAAACACCGCCTTTTGTTATCTTAAAGTTAAGGTAAGTGAATGCTGTTTCCTTTTCGGCTTTTATTTTTAAAGGCGTGTCTGCTTCAAATGTTTCCCCTGCTGGAAGGTCAAGTATTGGGTCAACAAGCGTGTGTTTTGAGCCATCGCCTAATTCGGGGAAGGAAATTGAATCATCATCTCCAACAAGGTTTTTGTTTTCTACTTCAACCTTTGCTCCTCCAAGGTTTCCTTCAGAACAATTCTTTATCTTGTAGTGTAACTCATACTCTTCTCCCAAGGCAAGCATTGTAATGGAATCTCCTTTGGCTAACGGCAGACTAACACCATCTTGCTTTAAGTCAAAAGACCATGCAACCTCCGCACCTTGGGGGCAAACAAGGGTGTTGACCAGCAATGTTACTGCATTAACACTGGTTTTTTCCACCGAACCATCAAATTCGCCTTTTGCTTCATAGTACGCTGTTAATTGTTCGCCTTCGTTAAGCCCTTCTTCAACCAATACTTCAACTGTTATTGGAATCACTGCCTTTTGCGTGCCATTCCATTTAATATTTACCTGTTTTGCTCCTTCACCAGGAGAAGCCAAGCAGTCGGCCTTGTCTTCGTATGGGTCGCCAGTGTAACAGGTTGAAAATATTTTAATCGGCGCGCCTGGAGCGCGGGCATTTTTTATTTTTAGTTTGTATCCATGCAATGGAAGCGATGTCATTGTATCCAAGCCAGCTCTAATATGCTGCACTACATTTGAAGCATTGTCCCCCATTACATAGAGATTAAACTTCAAATAATAAGGCACTGGATTTTCTGAATCGGATACAACCTCGTTAACCTGCTCTGAGCAATCCCAGTCACTGCAAACTCCAACAAATTCTGTTGCTATTTTTCCTTCTGGCAGCACGCCCAAGGGCTTGAGTGAAACCTCAACAACTGTTTCATTGTTGGAGATTATGTCAATGTTTCCTCCATTCTTTCCAACTATTGCTGCAAGGTATCCGTCCTTTGTTACTTTGACAAACACTTTTTTGTCAGCCCTTATTTCTCCTGAAGAGCATTCGCCTTCTTCGTTTGTAATGCATTCATCCAAGCTCAAACCGGTTGCTTTTCCATCATAAAAAGTAACAACAGCGTTTTCTATTGGCAGGCTTGTTTCAGAGTCTTTTACCATTACTTTCACTGTTCCATTGCCAAAAGCAATCTTTACTGGCAAAACTATTGCTTCGCCCACGCTGAGCTCTTTTTTCCCTGACTCGCCTGCGCGGTCATTCTTTTCCGCTTTAGCATAATACTTGCTCGTGCTTGCTGGAATGTTTTCAAATTTGTATTCTCCATCTTCATCTGTGAGCAATGGAGTGCTGGGGTTTGGATTCCATGGAATTCCAGGAAAATCGCTCCTGTAAAGTGAAACCTTTGCCTCGCTTACATTGTTTCCTTCCTCGTCTTTTACTTTGACAATTATTGTACCATACATTGTTGCTGGCTGTCCTTCAGGCGGAAGCTCGTGGATTTTTAATTCTTGGACTTCCGCGCTACTGAGCGCTTTTGCCACCAAAGCAAACATGTCAGGAATAAATCCTTCTTTTGAAACAAATGCAACAAATTCCTTGTTTTCATCTGGCCTGTTAATCATTACCTCTATTTCACCAGAAGCATTTGTTGTTTCCTCTGGCAAGGCAACCTTGTCCATAAAAATAACTGCTTTTGCTCCCGCTACAGCCGAGCCGTCTTTTGCATTCAGGATTTTAAAATGGAGTTTCTTTGAAAAATCTGTTTTTGGGAGCACTAATCTAACTGTTTGTTTTTCACCTGCTATAACCTGAACTTCGTCTGTTTTCCAGACACCATCCTTGCCTCCTGTAATGGAATAAACCCCTGGCTGAAGTTCACTGAAGATTACCGTGCCGTTTGCAGTAGTAAGCTTTTGTGATTCATTGCCATGCGAATCAGTCAGCTTGACTGTTGCTTCAGGGATTCTTTCATTGGCTTCGTTTTGAACAATTACCTCAATTGAACCGGTTGTTTCTGGCACTTCAATCGGTGGAAGCTTTATCACCACAGTGTCAACATCCGACCTAAGTGTTTTAGTAACAGATTCGAATCCTTCAGCGCTAACAGTGACAGTCATTACTCCACAGCCATCCGGTTTTGAAATTATAAAAGGCTGCCTTGAGCCAGCTTCTTTAGTAATCGATGCCGGCGCTTCGCTCAAAGTGCACTCAAAATCAAGCGTAATAGCAACATCCTTCACCGGCTGACTTGTTTTTCTGTTGTAAACATACACCTTGTATTCTATGGCTTCGAGGGCAGCTGGTCCAACTGACTTCAATGAAATGGTTTTTGTTTTTCCGGCTTCGAGTTTTATTTTGCCTTCAAATTGCTTGAATTTTTCGTTTTTTATCCTTATATCAACCTCAACTTCCTGTTTGGGTATTTTGAGGGAAACCAAGCCCTTTTCATCTGTTTTTTCAATCACCTGCTTGCTCTCTGTGTCAGTGGTGGAAGGCATTTGGATTATTACATTAATATTTGGTACTGGATCGCCGTCTTCATTTACTACTTGAAGGGAAGCAGTATAGGAAGGCATGGGTCCAACTGTTGGCGTGAGAAGCAATGCAATTCCCCAAACTGCAAGCAAAGCCACAAAGGCACAGATTATGAGGAACAAAATAAAAGAAGGAAAGTATTTGTCGATTGGGTCAACAATTTTATAAATAGGAATCTTTGTATCCAGTGAATCCAAAAAATCATAATAACGGTCCTCCATTGAAAAATAGAAATTTTTAATTTTAGCTCCAATAACACCCATTGCCTTTCACCATCCTAAAGCAAACAACCCCGAATTAATGTTAAAATGTTAATTTGTTGCTATTATTCTTTTATCTTCGGGAAATTTATTAAAATATATGTATCCTCATTAATAAACTTTTTCATTTAAAAAAACAATCCTTTTTGGAAAAAACCACCTGCATTAAAAGAGGTTTCACTTTTTAATTAAACCCGCGAAGAATGCCCTGGCCAAAACGCCTCTTTTTGGCACTGCTTTTTTCACTTTCAGTAATGTTTTGGCCGAGTTGCGTCTTCACTTTTATTGCCAGCTCTTTTCCCAAGATTTCTGCAAGTTCGTGGAAAGAAACTCTCTTCAAATCTGAAAGAGTTTTTATTCGAGCACGATAAAGTCTGCGCGCTCTAACCCTGCCAATGCCACGCAATTCAGTCAACTGCAACAATTCTTCTCTCACTCCATACTTCAATCTCCTTCGCAGTTTTGCAATTAACGGAATGTTCTCCTCATTTAACAGTTTTGCAAGCTCTATCATTGAATAAGCAAGCCAGTCACAGATCTGTGTCTTATTGAAAAGAATGCCTGGCTGCACATTGTATTGCTCCATTATTTCGCTTTCACTTTTTTCATTAATCCAGTCCTCCAAGAGCAATGCCGACTGGAATTTTGAAAGAATTGCTTCATCAAAAAACTGCTCACGCTGCAATTCAATTGGAAGTTCTTTTTCACGCAAAAGCATTTGCTGCCATAAGTCTGATTCCTTTTTTCTTGAAACAGAAATCCAAGGAGAAAACTCCACAGTATTAACAAGGCAGTAAAGCACGCCAAACTCTGTGAGCTTTATTGAAAGTGCTTTTATCATTGAATGCGCTGACACTGGATCCAGGTAAAGATCTGAAACACGCTGGCCAATTTTGGTTGGAAAAAATTTTCCATTCTTTTCCTCAACAAATCCAAACTCAATCAGTTCCCCTATAAGCCCTTCAATCCTTTCCACCAACTCCGAAATATCCAAATACTGGCTTGAATAAAACGTTCTGGAAAAAAACCCCTCAAGCGAGGCGTTGTCAAAAACAAACCTCGATGCAATTAATGCTAATAAATGCATTCTAAGCACTGGTTCGAATGAAAGCCTTGATTCCACTGGTTCAATAGAACCATTAATGAATGCATCCCTTAATTCAGCTTCTTCTATTTCATTACGCGCAAAAAGAATTGATTCTCCGCGCTGGTCATATTTTGGCCTTCCAGCCCTGCCAACCCATTGCTTGTATTCCCTTACCGGAATGCGCTTCATTCCAAATTCAGTGAAGCGATAAAGCGAGGGAATTACAACGCGAAAACTCGGCAGGTTAACACCGGCTGCAAGCGTCGGCGTAGCAGCAATAAACTTTACCAATCCTTTTTTGAAGTTTTCCTCCACTAAAACGCGTTGTCTTTGAAGCAAGCCAGCGTGATGAAATGCAGTGCCTTTTTTAACCAGTGAAGCCAATCGCTTACACTGCTCTGTTGGCAATTCCAAGGCAGCCAGCACTTTCTTTGAAACAAGTTCCAGCTTTTCTTTTTCCTTTTCAGTTAAATGTTTTGCTGAAAGCTCTGCAATCTTTACAGCCAAGGCTTCAGCATTGCGCCGCGTGTTTGCAAAAAACAACGCCTGCTTTTTTTTCCCAATAGTGTCAATCACAACTGCTTCCAGTGGAGTGCTTTTTTTGGGAGTTTTTCTTCGCTTTTTTTAAAGTGCAAGACGCTGTCAAGCAAAATCCCTTCTCTTAATTCAACAGGCCGGAAACTGCTTTCAATTAATTCAGCCTTCATCCATTCCGCTATTTCTTTGGCATTTGGAATCGTTGCACTCAACGCAAGCAATTGAATGCTTGGCACAATTGACAAAAGCTTTGAAATAACCATTTCAAGTGTTGCGCCTCTGTCAGAGTCAAGCTCGTGCACTTCATCAACCACAAGCAATCCAACACTGGAAAGCCAGTTTGCCCTGTGCCTTATAAGCGAGTCAACCTTTTCATTTGTTGCAAAAACCAAGTCATAGTTGGCTAGATGCTTTGAACTTGAATCCAAATCGCCAGTGCTTAATGCAACACGCACATTCAATGGCTTAGAGTATTTTTTCTTGAACTCATTAAAGTGTTCGCTTGCAAGCGCTTTAAGGGGGCAAGTGTATATTACTTTCTTTTTTTTATTAATTATTGTATTAAGAGCGCAAAGCTCTGCTATTATGGTTTTGCCGCTTGCCGTGGGCGCGCTGACAACAACGTTTTTTGAAAAAATGTCCTTTTTTAACGCCTTTTTCTGCAGGGGATTGAATGATTTAAAAGAATTCAAGGCAAGAACTTCTCTTTCAATATTCATTTAAAAAAGAAGAAACAGAAAAGGGTTTAAAAGCAATCCAGGCCTCAGTTCCCCTTTACACACGCAGGAATTACTCTGAAGCCCAGCGCATTAATTCCTGCAATACAAAAACTATTTCTTTTAATTCGTTTATTTTTTTATCCAACTCGGTTATTTTTCTCTTGCTTTCTGTTTTTCTGAAGTGAAGCAATTCATTTGCATAACGTGCCACTTTTTTATTGCCCTTGTAAACAATTGAATTCTCCACTGTTTCAGTTAACTGCTTGCGGTAGTCTTTGTCTTCTAAAAACATTCTAACCATTGGCTGCCATCTCTTATCGGAAACAAGCTGCACTGGCAAGCCAACCTTTTCGGCTTTTTCTTTGTAATCCTTGTCCCTCAAGCTTTTGGCCAAATGCTTCCAGTAAAGCGGTTGAGAGAATTTTTTAATGCCATGCACAAAATCATAGAATTTTGCCTCGCGGAATTTTCTTTCCCATTGCTTTTTCTTGGAATTAAGCGAATTCAATGACGCTTGTTTTTCTTTCAGCAATGCTCTCAAGCGAAGCTTTGTGGGATAAACAAGCAATGGCCATTCACTGCTGTTTTTTTTGTTGGAATCAATTCGAATAATTCCACCATGCGAAAAATACCTCTCTAAAGCATTTGCTCTGCCACTGTTTTCTTTAAGGCACGCCCTGAATCTTTTCTTGAATTTTTTCATGGACGAAAATGTTTCCTGTGGCATGATTTTTAATTAAAGGTTGGAAGGGATTAATAAATGTTTTTCTCCATATCCATTAATTGCATTACAAGGAGTGGTTTTTATTGATTCCCGGAATGCGCGGCATTAATCCAAGGCAAATGAAAATGATGATGAAACAACTCGGCATAAAATCAGAGGAATTGAATGCAAAAAGGGCAATATTTGAACTGGAAAACAGCAGGATAATAATTGAAAACCCATCCATTACTGCAATAGAGCAAGGCGGCCAAAAGATTTTTACCGTTACAGGAACTCCGAGGGAAGAAAAAAAGGAAACAGAAATCCCAAAAGAAGATGTTGCCCTTGTAATGGAGCAATGTAGTGTTTCCCAAAACGAGGCAATTAATGCCCTGAAAGAGTCAAACGGCGATATAGCTGAGGCAATAAAAAAATTAAAGGATAAGGCAGAATAATTCACTGCTCTATTTCTATTGCTTGTGCCAAAAGAACCTTGTCACGCATAGTGTAAAAGGAAACCTTTGCTTTGACAGTATCCCCTATGCTATGGCCTGCTAAAAGTCTTGCGCTCACCGGCTCTGTGTTTTGAAATGCAGTGCCTGTGTTTTTATCAACAAGCGTTTCAATCTTCAAGCTCGCGGGCTGGAAAAGTGTAAGTGTAAGGCCCCTGGTGCGGAGAATGCTTTTTACTTTTTCAACAGGTCCCTTCAAGGACTCGTGGAAGAACTTAATCTTTCCCGTAATGTCCGCCAATGGGTTTTCAATTGAAAGCACTCTTTCACCAAGCCCTGCTTTGGAAAGACCTGCCATTGAATCCGATTCAATTACCGCAAGTGTTTCAGGCCTTTCAAAGGCAACCTCTGTTTTAATTGTGTCTGCATTTGAATCAAAGCTTACATCCATTACGCCATTAACATCGCGAATTATTGAATTGATGTCTTGCTTCATTATTGCGGTTTCTTTTTCTGAAAGGTCCTTTGAAGAAAAATAAATGAAGAATGAATTCAGTCCAGTTGTAAGGCTTATTTTTGCAGTGTTTACATCCTCAATTTTTTCAATTTCTTTTTCCAGTTCGCTTACGCTGAATCCGCCGAAGCGGATTTTTCCAACAAAGTTTGCCTCTGGTTCCAGTGAAACAATTTCAGCCTCTGCTTCGGAAACTCTTGCCACTGGCATCAATGAAAGATTTTTTTCCTCATATGCTGAAAGCGATGCAATCTCGTCGCCGACTAATTCCATTTCAATGTACACTTTAAGCCTGTCACCCTGCATTGCTCCAGCGTCAACAAGTGCCTCTGCAAACGGCTTTGAAAAATTATAATCCCTTTCAAGGTTAAGGTCTTGGTTTTTAATTTTTATTTTTTGGGGCAGTTTAATAAGTGCATGGACAGCAAAGCTGACATCTGACAAAATGCCTTCTTTTTCAATTTTTTTCTTTAACTCAGTGAAATCCGTTTTTTCTTCAACCAATACTTCCGCTACAAATGGCAGAAATTTCTCCCTGTTTTTATCCGGCTGACCGAAAAAAGGATTTGATTGAAGGCTTTGAATTTCATCCAGTTTAATAAGGCTTGAAACAATTGCATCCATGCTCGTTTCATTGGTGTAGCCTTGAATTCTCACAATTCTCAGCATTCTTTCAATGTTTGCATCAACCGAATCAGCTGTGAATTTAATCTTTTGAACAGGAACAGGTGTTGGAGTCGGACTGCTTGAATTGCTATGCCAGGCACTAAGGAACGGCGCAGCAATCATTGAGCCAACAACCAGCACAGCAATAATAAGCGCGGGCCACAAATTTTTATTCACTTAAACCACCAATTTTTTCAAACATGCATTAAAGCATTAAACAACAACACTAAAAGCAATTTTAAAGCATTTAAAACCTGTGTAATGCTGTGATGCGGTCAAAACAAGGCTATATTGATACAATCCATTGCTGGAAAAAGTAAAAAAAGGTATCGCATCACTTAATTATTTTTTAAGGCATTAAATCTTTCGTTTAGTGCTTTTCAGGGAGTGATACAATGAAAGAGAGCATTCTTAAAATAAATTATACTGGCTGGGAAAAAGAAAGTGGAAATGTATTTGAGACAACGATTGAAAAAAAAGCAATTGAAGAGGGCCTGTTTGAAAAGGAAAGAAAATACAAGCCAATAGTAATTGCTTTGGGTGACGGAGCTCTGTTACCAGCATTGGAGAAAACCCTTGAAGGAATGAAAAAAGGGGAAAAGAAAACCGTTTCATTAAAGCCAAGCGAGGCATTCGGTGAAAGAAAGCCAGAGCTCATAAGAATGATTCCCTTAAAGGAATTCAAGAACAGAAAATTACAGCCATTCCCGGGCTTAATCGTGGAATTAAACAACATGCGTGGAAGAGTGCAAAGCGTTAGCGGTGGAAGAGTGCGCGTTGACTTCAATCACCCGCTTGCAGGAAAAGAGGTTGAATTCGAATTAAGCATTGAAGAGGAAATCACTGGAAAAAAAGAAAAAGTAGAAGCATTGTTTGAAAAATACTTTGGATTCCTTGAAGGAAAAGCAAAACTAAAAATAAAAGAAAGTGAAATAGAAGTTGAAATTCCATCGGATTTTGCATTAACTGCAACACAATTCAAAAAACCCTTCAGTGAATCAGTTCTAAAGCATGTGAAGGAAATAAAAAAAGTAATATTCAAAGAAGAATTCACAAAAGAAAAAAAAGCAAAAGAAAGCAATACTGACAACAAAAAGGAAAACAACGAAAAAAAACACCAATGAAGCGAGCTATTGCCTTAAAGTTAGCCTTTTAAACATTGCTGAAAAGAATTCCTGTATAGGCTCTACTATTTCTGGAGCAAAACGAATTGTGGTGATAATTTGAGTGCTGAAATAAAAGACCTCAAAACAGGCACTACAACCGTTGGAATAATTACAAAAAACGGCGTAGTGCTTGCTGCGGACATGAAGGCCACAATGGGCCATTTAAGCTATGATAAAGAGGCAAAAAAAATCTACAAAATAACAAACAAAATAGCCGTAACAAATGCTGGCTCTGTTGGCGATTCATTGACAGTAATAAGGTTTTTGAGGTCTCATGCAAAACTTTATGAAACAGACCGAGAAACAGAAATAAGTCCAAGAGCACTTTCAACATTTATTTCAAACCTGCTTAACGCAAACAGGTATTTTCCATACGTAGTGCAGTTCATTGTCGGAGGCAAAATAAAAGAACCCCAATTGTTCGAAATAACTCCTTATGGTGGCGTCCTTAAAAGGGAACGCTTTGCAACAAGTGGTTCTGGAACAGAGCTTGCTTTGGCAACACTTGACCAAAACTACAAAAAGGGAATGACCGAAGACGAAGGAATTCTTTTGGCAGTTAAAGCAATAAGGGCAAGCAAAAAACGCGACATTTATTCGGGCGGCAGGTCAATTTCAATAACCGTCATTGACGACCGCGGTGTCAGAGAGCTTTCAGAAAAAGAGGTTCAAGAATTCATCAACAAAGTAAAAAAGAGAAAATGAAAAATCCTGCCACTTTAAATGAAAAAAAATTTAACTGCAATTAAACGGAACTGATTGTAAAATGAGCAAAATTGACGAAATAAAGGAAACAGTAAAACAAATGCTTCCTGAAAAGGCAAAGGTTACAAAGATTGAAATGGAAGGCCCGGAAATAGCGATTTACACCCAAAACCCACAGGCCTTTTTTGAGAATGAAAACCTTGTTGCAAAAACAGCACATGAACTAAAAAAAAGAGTAAACGTGCGAACTGACAAAACTCTTTTAATAGAACAGGATCAAGCAAGGGAGAGAATAAAAAAAATAGTACCAGAAGATGCTGCAATAAAGGATATTGCATTCAATGATTCGTTCTCTGAAGTGGTAATCGAGGCAATAAAGCCAGGGCTCGTAATCGGAAAGGGCGGCCAGATATCAAAGGAAATAATCCTCAAAACAGGTTGGACTCCGAAAATAATACGCGCTCCAACCACTGAATCTAACATCTTAAGGGGAATAAGGCATCACTTGAACAAATACCACAAAGAAAGAAAAGCAATACTCAAAAAAACCGCTGAAAGAATCTACAGGGAAATGCCTGAAAAAAACAATGGATGGGTCAGAATAACCGCTTTAGGCGGATTCAGAGAGGTTGGAAGGAGCTGCATTTTTGCCGAAACCCCTGAAACAAGGGTATTATTGGATTGTGGCATAAATGTTGCCTCGCACAAATCACCCTATCCATACCTTGAAGCAATGCATCTGCCACTTGACAGGCTTGATGCAGTAATTGTAACACATGCTCACTTGGATCACAGCGGGTTTGTGCCCTTTCTTTTCAAATCAGGCTACCGTGGACCTGTTTATTGCACTGAGCCAACACGTGACCTAATGGCATTGCTGCAATTTGATTATATTGATGTAATAGTAAAAGAGGGAAAAGAACCACCTTACACTGAAAGAGACGTAAAAGAAATGATAAAATACTGCATTCCAAGAGAATACCGTGAGGTAACCGATATTGCACCAGACATGAGGCTGACACTGCATAACGCTTCACACATACTTGGCTCCGCTTCAGTGCACTTGCATATTGGCGAAGGAACCCACAACCTTGTCTATACTGGGGACGTAAAATATGGTTTTACAAGGCTTTTTGACGAGGTTGACTTGCGTTATCCAAGGCTTGAAACGCTCATAATTGAAAGCACTTACGGTGGTAAGCAGGACATAATGCCAAACAGGTATAAAACAGAGGAAAGATTCCTTCAAGTGCTAAGAGAAACAATGCAGCAAGGAGGCAATGTTCTAATTCCAGTGTTTGCTGTTGGAAGAGCACAGGAAATAATGCTGGTATTGGAAAACTTTTACAGGAAAAAATTAATTGAAGCAAAATGCTATGTTGACGGCATGACACTGGAGGCATCAGCAATTCACACTGCATACCCAGAATATTTAAGGGAAGGGGTGCGAAGGAGAATACTCCAAAACGATTCACCTTTTACCTCAAATGTTTTTCACGTAGTAGAACAAGGTCAAAGAGAAGAAATAATCAACGGAAGCAACAACATAATCATTTCAAGCAGCGGCATGCTTACAGGCGGGCCATCAGTGGAATACTTCAAGGCAATGGCCGAAAATCCGGCGAACACGCTTATTTTTGTGGGCTATCAGGGAGAAGGCTCCCTTGGAAGAAAGATTCAAAGCGGAATCGATAGCATCCCTATTTCCACGAAAAACAGCAGGACAAAAAGCCTGAAAATACAAATGAGAGTGGAAACCATTGAGGGATTCTCGGGACACAGTGACAAAAACCAGTTGACTGAATACATCCGAAGGCTTAAGCCAAAACCAAAAAGAATACTTGTAAACCATGGAGACAAAACAAAAGCAGTTGGCTTTTCAAACTTTGTGTCAAAAAAATTCAAAATAAAAAGCTATGCCTTGCGAAACCTTGACGCAAAAAGACTAGCATAAGGCAAAAAAGAAAAACTATTTTTCCAAAGGAAAAAAATTATTTACTTATACATAATTAGATTTTTTTCCTTTTTTTGCCAACGATGAAAAGTCCAAAAAAAACATAAATATACATAAGAGAAAAGGCAGGATTAAGCTGCTTTTTGCAAAAAAGGGCAAAATTTTCAAATATACATAAAATAAAGGCTGTTTTGCCCTTTTTTTGCCGAAAGATTTAAATAAACAATAGTTATACTATTATCAGGTGTTAGGGGGATTTAATTGAAGGAACAAGGCAGTAAAGAAATACCGGCAGGAAACCGTAAAACAATGAGTGATATGCTTGCCTCAAAGCTGTCCCAGCAGCTTGAACAAGGGGGCGTAGTGCTTCCTGACGAAAACCTTGCCTTCAAAGGCAAGAAATAGCCTTGCCTGTTTTGTTTTACCTCATCACCCCTTCCCCCTAACCCACCATCCTTTTCCTAACTACACTGCTTTAATTTTTTCCCTGCAATAGTAGTAGTGTATGAAACTGCTTATCACTGGTTCGCCGGGAACCGGCAAAACCACTATTGCAAAAAGGCTTGGAAGAATGCTCAAATGCCGCGTTGTGAACGAAAAGGATTTTGCATTAGAGAAAGGAATTGGCAAATGGAACCATAAATGGAACGAGCTGGAAATTCCAATTAGTAGAATATCAAAAGAATTAAACAAACAGATTTCAAAAGAGAAATGCGTTATCATTGAAGGCCATACACTGTGTGAGGCAAAACTAAAGGTTGATGCGGTTATAGTGCTTCGAGTGCACCCTGAAATACTTGAAACAAGGCTTGAATCACGAGGCTACAATGCTGAAAAAATACAGGACAACGTTTTCTGTGAGGGAATTGATTACTGCAAAAAAAAAGCCATAAAATCATACGGGAAAAGAAAAATAGTAGAGGTAAGCAATGAGAAAGGAATAAAAGAAACTCTCAACATAATTATCTTGGAACTAAAAAACAGGGAGATTTTAAAATGAAAACATTGCTTGGCCTGTTGGTCCAATCAATTATTGTAATTTTTCTTTTCTGCGCGGCAAATGCTGAAAACGAATCCACATTTAAGGAAAAAGGATATGGTGCATTCTCAATCAAGGGCCCAGAACAAACAGGCTGTTTTACCGTGGAATTCTTAAGGGAAGAGTTTCCATTATTAAACGAGAAGGGGAGCCACCTTATTGTTTCAATAAATGCAACCTTTAAGCCGGAAATGCATGGCACTGCATCAATCGATTTCTTTATCAATAATGAATTCATTGGAAGAAAAGAATTGAGTGATTTCGTGTGCTCTGCAGGGGAATGCTGGACTCGAATGGAAATTCCAAAGGAATTACTTGAAAAGGACAATAGGATTAAAATCTGTGGAAAGACTGGCAAAAGCATTACAGGCATTGAAATAAGCAGTGACTCATTAATAGGCGCCTATCTTATGCCAATAATCAACAGCAGAGGATTCAAAAAATGCATTTATACCGACAAAGGAGCATGCACCACAAAATATAACGCCAAATTGGGAGAAGACCTCAACGTAAATATAATTATACATAACTCAGGCAGTCGCGAAGCCTTTGTGCGCTTTAGGGATAAAAGAGCAATAATAAAGGATCGTGAGGAAAGAAAAGAGCTTGGAGACGTGGATTTTAATTTCCTGCTTCCAGCAGGAAGCACCAAGAGAATCAGTTATCAAATAAGAGTCAAAGAGCTTGGAAAAATGAGTCTTGTGCCAAGTGTTATTTATTATGATAATGTTTTCGGAGAGGAACAATCAATTCTTTCAAATGTTGTTGATGTTGAAGTATTTTCAGTAAAACCAACAGTTAATGTTTTTATTGTTGGAAAAGACAACGAGAAGAGAACTGCAAAGGTAAAAATCGTTGTAAGCAATAACTCACCTTATCCCTTGAGGGAATTGTTCCTTTCGGCTATTCCAGGCAAAGGGGTAACAATTAACGGCCCAGACAAACTTGAGCTGCCAGTATTGAATGCCAAAAGCAGCGAATCGCTCGAGTTTACTGTTTCAGCAAACGACCCTGGTGAATACTCCATTGGGTGCATTGCAATTTATGGAAACAGCAAAAACACCATTGAATGTGAAAAGGCCGTTGTATTATTTGTAGAGAAAGCCCCTGACACAATTGCCATGGGCGCAGGACTAATGCTTGTAATTGGAGTTCTTATCTACATCCATTTAAACACCCGCAAAGAATACAAATAAGAGAAAAATGCAAGTATACATAATTTATAGTTTCTTTTTCTTTAATTGCTTTAGGGGAATTCCACCACCTAAAAGAATATAAAAAACCAATAAAGCAATTATTCATGCTCTTGCAAAAACTCCAGCGCCTTGGAATGGCTGCTTCATGGGATTCATGTGGAAGTGGAAAACAAAAAAATCCCAGAAAAAGCATTGTGCCAGTACAATACAGGGCGTTTATCCATGAGTGCTCTCAAACACAGCAAGAAAGAAAACCCTGTAGGCTAATGAAAATACTCCAATCAAACAACTGCATTCATGAATGCAAATACTGCGCCAATTCAACAAAATGCAACAAAAAAACCGAACTTAAGCCAAAAGAGCTGGTCCAAGCATTCAATTTTCTAACCAAAAAACGCTTGGTACAAGGGCTTTTTTTAAGTTCGGCTGTAACCAGGGATGCTGATACAACAGCAGAAAAAATAATTGAAAGCGCGCGAATTCTGCGTTTCAAGGCTGGATTTAAGGGCTATATTCATTTAAAAGTGCTGCCAGGCATGAGCAAGGAAAAAATCCGTGAAATGGCTGAACTAGCCGACCGCCTATCATTGAATATTGAAGTGCCTGACGGAGAATTTCTCTCTGAAATAGCTCCAACAAAGAACTTTTCAAATGATTTAGAAAAAAGGCTCAAATGGATAAATGAATTAAAGGAAAAAGGCATTCTCAAAAGCTTCACAACCCAGTTTATTGCGGGTGCAACAAAAGAAACCGACCTCAACATATTGAAAAAAATGCACTCATTATATAAAAAAACAAAGCTTTACCGCTCTTATTTTTCAGCTTTCGAACCAGTTAAGGGTACTTCACTTGAGAAAACAAAACCTGAAAACCCTTGGAGGGAACACCGCCTGTATCAGGCTGACTGGCTATTGCGCATCTATGGATTTAAACTAAGGGAATTGAAATTAGCACTTGACTCTAATGGAATGCTTTCCTTGCATAAAGACCCAAAAATGGCAATTGCTGTCAATTGCCCAAACAAACACCCATTAGATCCAAATAATGCCACAAAAGAGGAATTGCTCCAAGTGCCAGGCATTGGCCCAAAGGCAGCAGAGAAAATTGAGGCAATGAAAAAAACAGCCCAACTAACAGATTTCAATGAATTGAAAAAATGCGGTGTTATACTGCAAAGGGCAATGCCTTTTCTGCAATTAGAAGGAAAAAGGCAGACAAGAATAACCGCATTCCAATAAGCCATGAGAGCAATGACAACAGCATTCGCGCATTGCTGGCTAGAACACCTTGGCAAGGAGACAAAAAACAGGATTAAGCCACAAAAAAAGCGATTTTATACATAACAAAAATGTGCCCAAAAGCAACCCAACAAAAAATCCAACAAAAGACACAAAAAAATGTATACATAAGAACCCGTAAAACTGCAAAATATTGCATTTAAAAAGCAGATTAAGCATAATGTAGATTATGCCGAATAGCACCTTTTGCACGCAAAAAACACAAAAAACAACCAAAAACACGCAAAAAGAGCACTATTCGATGGCATTTGAAAGTAGTTAATGCTGACTGGCCAAGGCAAAAATGTGTTATGTATAAAACTATGCCGGTGGCCTAAAAATGCATTAAAACAGCAAAAACAGCCGGAAAGAAGCAATTAAAAGCATTGAAAGCAAAACAAAAAACTACAAAAAAACAGAAGCAAAGCCAACAGCAAAAAGCCTTGGGGTAAAAAACCCAAAAAATAACCAAAAAAAACACAACAAACAAAAAAACACTATCACGCCGGGAAAAGGAATAAGGAGAGTTACCCCAAGCAAAACCTTGACATGAGAACCCAATACGCACTGCTCGCACTGTTAAATTAAAGCAACAACCAAAAGGTCAAAAGCCAAAAATCACATTGTCCAACAAAATGTGAAAAATAAGAAAAGATAACTCTGGTTTAAGCTCTGCTTTAAGAGGGGCAACAGTTAAAAGCACAGCAAGTAGGCACAAGAGCCACACAGCTACAAATAACTGCATATTATGTATAAAATAGCTACATAACATGGGTGGCTGGCAGCAGCTATTCCACCATCAATTCCGCCGTTTCCTCATACTGGTTTGATGTGAAGCGATAGTCTTTCGTGTGCTCTTGCACTTTTATTTTTATTGAATGCTCGCCTGCGCGGGTTGTTGGCTTGGGATATATCTCAAAGTAGAGTATTTTTTTCTCACCAGGCCCAATGAAGTCCACTCTTTTGAGCTCACTGTTTTTAAAGCCACCTTTGGTAAATGAAAGATCCTCAGGCAATTGGAGTTTCACTGTAAGCCTTCTTTCCTCTTCACAATCATTTAGAATTGTTAAGCTCAATTGCACTGGTTCCCTGCGGGCAATTACTAGCCTAAAGGGATAAAAGAGTGTTTTCATTTTTATGCCCATTTTTCCACCACTAAAGACAATAATCAATTTATTGCAATGAGCATATTTTAAATTTAATTAATGGAGGTTGCATGCTGATTATTTTGCATGATTGCCTGCCTTTTTGCAGACAAAAGCGAAAGCAATAAATACTTCTTTGAAATAAATTATTTCCATAGGAAAAAATTTTTTTCTACTGGTGTTTTTTTTGAAGGAACTTCCTGAAGCCTCGCTTGTGAGAAAGAGCTTTACCTTTCGAACAATGGATCTGCCTCCTTCTGTTTTGCTTACAAAGCGTTCAATGCTTAGATGGTTTGCCCTAGCTTTTGGGCTTATTTCCCAAAAGGAATCCCGTTCAACTGCCTTGCTTGTACTGGATGCATTGTTTTATTTCCTTGTCTCAAAGAAAAGGCATCCTTCTTCCGAAGAAATAAGGGAGTTCATTAAGCATAATTATCAAGTCCAAGTGAGCGACAAACTTGCAAGATATCATTTGAACAAGCTTATTTCAACTGGCTTGCTTGCAAGAAAGAAAGGCCGTTATTTTTTCAACCCATCGCCGTATGCTGAACGCGATGACCTGCAGGCTTCTTTTGATTACTGGGTAAAAAAAACTGTTCAGGATTCATTGGATGAAATCAGAAAAGTAATGGAAAAACTAGCCGAAAGCTATTCCGCTAGCCAGCCACCCTAAGCGGGAATGCATTCGGTTCCCTGAACTCTGCCATCAACTGAAATCTTTATTCTTTTTTCTGTTGTATTAAACCCTGTTTGTTCGAATTTTTTGCCAACAAGTTCTGGAATTGCCTTTGTCCAGGACTGAATGCATTTTTTCATGTCAATGCAGTCCAAGCACTCCAATTGCAGTGTGCATTTCTCATTGTTTGAATCCCACACATATTCCTTGCTTCCCCTCAAGCAATTGCCTTGGGAAATTTCATTCTCTACGATTATTCTTTCTGTTTTTTTGGCAAAGTCGGTCATGTCAGTTGATTCTTCAAAGTATAACTCTGCCTCATATTCTCCTGGCTTTTCAATTTCAACCTCTTTTTCCAGTTGGACATCTTGGCCTAAAAGAAGTGGAAATCTCTCAAAGTAAATCTTTCTCTCCTCTTTTTTTGTTATGCCTTTTTCTGTTTTTATTTCCCTGAAAAGTGTAAGTGAGCCTTTTACTTCAATTATGTCTGTTTTTCCAGAATTCCTTAATTTTGCCCTTGCTGTTATTTTCTGTCCTTTCAAAAGCCTTGTTGGCTGTATTGAATAGCTGGTTATTTCAATCTGTCCTGGTTCCTTTGCAATAAAACCCTTGCAAATAAAAAACCCATCCTCTCTGCATCTTGCTGAAAATTCCAAATCAATTTTTTTTGTAATCCGCAGAAAACGTGAACCCCATTGCACTGGCTTAGTGCAGAGTTTGCTCAGCATTTCCTTGTCACAGCATTTGTCTAAGTCAATACAATTAAATGCAATTGACCTGCTTGGTGTGTCAAATGCGTTCCCTTTAACATAATAGCCTTCATTGAATTCTATTTTCCTTGAAACATATTTTCCCTGCGCTATCTCTGCTTCCTTGAATGTTCTTGCAATCAATTGGCTTTCATTCTCTTTTGGCAATTGTGGGAAAAGCAATGTGGCAATAGCAATAAGTAATACTGCAAAAATTGCAAAAATCAAAAGCCTGAAAACATTCATTTTTACTCTTACAATTAACACCTTTGTATTTTTTATTCTTTTTCTTCCATGATTAGTGGAATGATTGCAATAATTGTGTCAAAACAGGACATCGCCGGCTTGAACATTTACCAAAAATTGCTGAAAGAATTCGGCTTCAATGCAACAAGCAAAGAATTTGACAACGAAAAGGTCTTTGAATTAGAGCACAAAGGAAACCATTTTGAGCTCTACTTGATAAAGGAATTGCAAATATACTGTAATTATGTAGACAAAATAAATGCTGATTGCTTTGTGTTTGCTTCAAGGCATTCATCCACTGCAGGAAAACCCTCACTCACAGTACACCCGATTGGAAACTGGGGAAAAGCTGAACTCGGTGGAAAAGATAATGAATTAGTACCTGCCCAGCCAGCACTAATGAAAGCATATCTCAATGAACTGCAAAAACAAAGAGAAAAACGCGCATTAAAAGAATTTGATGTATGCTATGAAGTAACGCACCATGGACCATTACTTTCAAAACCAGCTGTATTCATTGAATTGGGTTCAAGCGAAAGGCAATGGAAGCACAAAGAGGCTGCCATTGCAATAGCTGAAACAATAATTGAGCATACTGAGTTTCCAAAATGCAAAACAGCATTTGGCATTGGCGGACCGCATTATAGCCAGCAGTTCACAAAAATTGCACTCAAAACAGAATATGCCTTATCGCATATGTGCCCAAAATATGCACTGTCAATGCTCAACACTGAAATGATTGAAAAAGCGGTTAATGCCTCTCCTGAGAAAGCTGAAGAGATATTGGTGCAATCAAAAGGACTTGGACCAGAAAAGGAAAGAATCATTGCATTACTAAGAAAGCAGGATATTCCCTATAAGGTATTCAGGCACTCAAAGGAGCTCACAGCATAAATAGCACAAACCATTATGTATAAGTTAATTTGTTTTTTTCAGGTCTTTTATGTTTTTTGCGCCTGTCAAATAGAAGGCCAAACGTGTTTCCTCTATTATCTGCCTCAAATATTTCTCTACGCCTTTTGAGCCGCCTTTTACCTGGGCTTTCAGCACAGGCAACGCAATTCCGCACAAATCTGCGCCCAAAAGCAGTGCCTTTGCAACATCTATTCCTGTCCTTATTCCGCCCGAACCAATTATTTTGCCATTAAAAGCATTTCTGCATTCCACAATGCTAACAGCAGTAGGAACACCAAAATCCCAAAAAACAGCCCCTAATTCACTTTTTCCCCTTAATGAATCAATTCCTGCCCAGCTTGTTCCGCCTGCTCCCTGCACATCTATTGCTTTTATCCCTGTTTTTGCCAGTTTTCTTGCAACTGTGCCACTAATGCCATGGCCAACCTCTTTTACTATTACTGGCTTTTTGAGCAATAAAGCCAGTTTTTTTATTGCACTTATTCCGCCGCGAAAATCAGTGTCGCCTTCAAACTGCATTGCTTCCTGCACTGCATTCACATGGACACACAATGCATCTGCTCCAATTTCATCCAACGCCCAAGCAATTTGCCTTGGTGAATACTCCTTCAACTGGGAAACGCCAATATTGCCCGCCAAAAAAATCTCCGGTGCAATATCTCTAACATAATAAGTCTCCCTTAGCGCCGGGTCCTCAAGCATTGCTCTCTGCGAGCCAACACCCATTCCAATCCCAAGCCTTTGGCAGGCTATTGCAATATCCCTGTTGATTTTTTTTGCTTTCGGTGTGCCGCCAGTCATCGCACTAACCATTAAGGGTGCAGAAAAATTTTTCCCCAAAAAACGCGTTGAAAGATCCACTTCATTTAATGAAATTTCCGGCAGGCTTTCATAATTCAAATCAATCCATTCAAGGCCTGTTGTTTTTTGTCTAAACTGAACTTCCTCTTTTAAGCAAATATCCAAGTGCTCGGTTTTCCTTTTTCCTGTTTTCATTTTTTTACACCGATTATATTATTATTTCATTGAATTTAATGCTTTTCTTATTGCTGGAAGAAGCTGTTTTTGTTCCATGATTATTTCAATTCCATTTTCTTTCGCTTCACTCCATTGGCTCTTGCTTGAGAAGCCCCATGTTGAAAGCAAAACATTTACTCCAAGCTTTTTAACAGCCAAAGCATTAAGCACAACATCTTCAATAAAAACCATTCTTTCAAATGGCACTTTTTCAATGCGAAAAATTTCCCTGAATTGCTCTGTTTTGCTGTGGGATATGCTCCAATCATAAACTTTTCCAGCAGGAAAATTAATCCCCTGTGATTTTAAGTATGTTAGTATTGCTTTTTTTTCACGCGTACTTGCTATGACTGTTTTTTCCTCTTTTAGTATCGCTCTAAACGCTTCAAATACGCTTGGAAAAGGCTTTATCAATGAAACCCATTTTTTTATGTCCTTTCTTAACTCAGCCTTTCTGTTAAAGTACTCTTTTTCCATTGCAACAACCTTTTCTTCACCCCATTCTCTCTTCAACTCAACAATCTCATCCCTTTTAACCGACAACATGTCTCTGCCGCTGGCAATAAAAACCATTACAGGCATTACATCTCTGCCAGTCCTAATCAAATGCCTTGCATTTGCAAAAGCAATCATTGCATCCTCCAATTCCAAATGACCTGAAAAAAATTCATTGAATGTTTTTACGGCTGCACGGACAATTTCGCCACGCGCATCAACCAATACACCATCAAAATCAAAAGCCACAAGTCTTTCCATCAAGCCCACCGAATAACCGTGCCAACGCTTTCGCCCAGAATTGCTTTTTCCAAATTGCCTTTTTTCAATCCGCTTATTATTTGCGACTCAATGCCAAACTCGCTCAATGCCAGCATTTCATCCACCTTGTGAATCATTCCGCCAGTAACATCCACTCCGGCTGAACCACTCAAATAATGCTTTATTTTTTCATAATTTTCACTGGTTATCTCCGGGATAAGTTCTGCTTTTTTGCTTTTTGCCGGGTCATCTGTGAACACACCTTCAACATTGCTTACAATAATTATTCTCTTTGCTTCCATTTTCATTGCAATCTCTCTCAAAATTCTTTCAGTTGAAAGAATTGTCACGCCAAGGTCAGTGTCAACAACTGCATCCCCATAAGGCACTGGAATTATTCCATGTGAAAGCATTTCTGCAACCGGCTTAAGAAAAGAAAACACAATTCTGTTACGCTCACACACAAAGCAGGCTGACGGTTGAACGCCTACTGCTTTTTCTCCAGCATCAATAAACTCCCTTACAACAATCCTGTTCAAGCGTGCTGCTGCATCCTGTGTTAAAACAAAACCCTTAACACTTTCTTCATTAAAAATTCCTTCATGCACCTTGTATTTTTTTGCAGGAAAATGAGGATAACTACCACCACCATGCCCTACAACCAAACTGCAATCAGTCTTTTGCCTTGCTGAATGAATTTCTTTGACTATTCTTTTAAGGACTTTTTTTTTCAGCGACTCTTTTTTATTTTTGTTTGTTAAAAGAGAACCACCTAATTTTACAAGCACTAAGCTCAAAACTCAACAACTCCTTTGTCAGCATCAACCTTTACTTGCATTCCATTTTTTATTTTTTCAATTTCAATGTGGTCAACACATGGAATCTCTGAAATTATTGCTCCAACTGCAACAATTGTTTCACATTGCCTATTAATGATTGCCTTTGGCGCTTTGCCATTCTTTGCAAGCCTGTAAATTGCATAGCTTCCAACAGTGCTTCCTTTTCCTTGCGGAAACACAAGTATTTTTCCAGCAATGCTTTTTCCCTCTAAAGGATGCCCTCTTTCAACCACTATTCCTGTTTCAGGGTCAACGCCACCATAAAAAGAAATTGCCTCTTTGCTTACCAAGGCCTGTCCTTCGGCTTTTCCCTTGAAGATTTTTCTGCCTTCAAGTTTCATTTTATTGCCTCCTCTACACATTCTTTCAGAGAACGAATACGGGTTTTGAAATTGTTATGGCCTGCAGCATAATAGCATGCTTTTGCTGAATCAGTAATCATTCCTTTATAGCGTCCCTTTATTGGCGCTACTGCCATGCATGTATCAGCCGCAATTTTTGCACCTGCTCCTTCAATTATGTCTGTATAACCCATTTTGTCTGCGAGTTCTTTTGTTTGACGAGCAGTGCAAATCCAGAAATCCTTTTTTGTTTTTTTTCCTTCAAGCATTTCTGCTATTTTTTTTATTTCATAAATGGATGCATGCGGGCAACCAATTCCAACAAAATCAATCTCTTCTGCATCACTCAGCTTGCTTATTGCTTCATCTATCTCTGTATTTGTCACTTCAATGCTTTCCTTTGGTTTAATGGTTTTATTTGGAGTGATTCCTTTTATGTGAAACAATGCTGTTCCGCCAAAAGTTGCAATTGAAGCGCACAAGCTTTTAAGCTCTTCCATGTTTGCATTCTCAATTCCTTCAATTAGGGGAATTTTGTTCTTAATCTTTTCACCGATTACTTTCCCTAAAGCGCCAAATTTAGGAACTGAGTCAATTTTTGCTTTCACTTTCACGAGCACTTGTGCTTGCCTGTTTTCTTCCAAGTGCAATCCATATTCCGGGGTTTTTCCAGTCAAAGCTGAAGCAATTGAGCTTGGACCTCCTTCACGGTTAGTGCGAGCACCAATTACTGAGTTTGCAAAGCAAACAGCACTTGATTCACTCCAAGCAATGTGTTGGCCATAACGTGGCAAATTTCCAATTAAGTAAGGTGTACAAGTGCAGGTAACAATTACATTCATTTTCCTGAATGCATTGATCACTTTTCTTTGCTTTTCAGCAAACTCTTCATTAATGCCTAGTTTTTTCCAGTCCTGCAAATCCATTCCAGCTGGATTTAGTGTTGTTAGCACTCTTGCCTTTCCATCTTTTGCCAATTCCGCCAAATAATCCAAGCCAGCATCTCCAAGGTTGTGATATGAAACACCAGCTATTTGCACACTGCTGACATCAATTAATTTTTTTGCACCATAAATTTCTCCAAGTGCAACAAGTATTTCCATGCTTTTTTTTACTGCATTGCCTTGTTTTCCTGAAAGCATTTTCTCTTCTTCTTTTGTTAGATGCATTATTTCACCCTCCTCTTCCTCTCCAAACAGTTTTTTTAGAGCCAATAATTTTTAGCTCTTCTCGCATTCTTTTCAGCCTTTCATGCTGTGGTATTCTATACGCTCCTTCAAAACTGGAACGCCTTCTTGAACGGTAAAACCTTGGAAAAAAGCCCCTTTTCCCTATAACATCAAGCTTTATTTTTGAATACTCGCCAATTCCAACACACCCTGTTCTTATTTCTTTAGCTCCCAGCCATGAAAATAACTTTTTAAGTGAGGCAAGCGTTTTACCGGTTTCAACAAATTCTTCAAGTATAAAAATGGTTTTGCCACTTTGCACTTCTTTCACCATTTTTGGTCTGTGCTTTTGTATTAAGTCAAGTCTGTCCCCCAAGGGCGTCATAGACCATATGCCTTTGGAGAGTCCTGTTGCAAGCTCTCCTAATGAATAAAAATGTGGCTTTTTTTCATTCCCATAAAGTCTTTTCCAGGTTACCTTAAAAAGATAAACCGCTGGCTGAGCGCTTGACCCGCCAGCAACCACTAACTGAATATTGTTATCATGCACGTATTTGACTATTTTTGTGAGTGCTTTTCTTAAGATCTTTCTCTCCAAGGGGTCAGTAAAAAAAACGAATTTATTTTTTGTCATGTTCATTCCAAGAATTTTTTTAATTCAATTTTTGGGTATTTCACTCTCTCGAATTTCTTTTTGTCCGCTGAAGCTGGAATGGTTAAATCAAAGCCAGCTTTACAGGTAAGTTTTTCTGGTTGTTTTGCACTGGGATCAAGTGATGAACCTTTTTTGCCTGGATAAGTGTAGAGGTCTTTGTCTGCTTGAAATCGTGTGCTCATAGCCCATTCAATGTCATTCGGATCCAATATATTTATGTCCTTATCTACAACAAAGGCATGCTTTAACGAAGAATGCCCTTTAAAGGCTGCTTCAATTACTTTTTTTGGCTCTTCATTGCTTTTTTTGTCAATTTTAATGACTGCATGTAACCAAGAACAGCCACCTGGAGTAATATTTACATCAAGGACTTTTGCTTCCTTACTTGCTTCCCTAAAAATTGTTGGTTCACGTGGCATTCCCATGAGAATGCGGTGTTCTTTGCCTCCAGGCAACAATGCATGCCATATTGCGTTTTTTCTATGGGTTATTTTTTTAACTGTTAAAACAGGTTGCTCTCTTACAAAGTCAAACGTTCCAGTTAAATCTAAAAAAGGTCCTTCTTTTTCCAATGAGTTCATGGAAAGCGTTCCCTCTAAGACAAATTCTGCCATGCTTGGCACTAAAACATCCACTGTTTTGGCTTTAACCACTTCAAATGGTTCAATTGAATTAGCAATGTTTAATTCTGATTCGCCAAGGGTGGGACTTGTTGCTGCTGCAAGCAAAACATTCGGTGGACAACCAACACAGACAGCAACATCTAACTCACCACCATTTCTCTTCATGAATTCCATTGTATGCCTTTCAAGCACTCTTACACTGAAATGTGTTTTGTCCAATTGCATGCATCTATGAAAAGCCATGTTCAATCCATATTCTTGGTCACGTGCAATAAATACTCCTGATGTAATATAATTGCCACCGTCTATTTGAGTGTACTGCAAAATTGGCAACTTGTCCAAGTCAACTTTTTCTTCCACTACTTCTTGGCATTGTGCTTTTTCTGCAAGGAGTGGTTCGGTTGGATTTTCCAGTGCATTAATCATTGTTGAAACAAGTTTTTCTGGGGAAAGACCCAAATATTCACCAATTAATTCCTTCGAAGAAAACGGGTTTCCAAAAACACGGAAATCAGACTCTTTAATCTCTTCAAAAAAAACCGCATTTCCATCCAGTTCGTGCATTATTGCAGAACATTGTAGTTTTTTTGAAATGGGTTTTTTAACTCTTTTCAGCCTGCTTTTTTCTTCAAGCTTTAATGCAAATTCTTCCAGGTTCATTTACCCCACCTCTTGTAAAGAGAATTTTTTATTTCCAATAAATCCATTATTTTTCCTGAAATGAATCCCTCAAGGGCAGCAATTGTTTTTGGCTTGGAATAGAATGCTGGACTCAAAGGCATTACTATTCCACCAAAAACAGAAATTATGTATAAGTTCTTTAGTGTTGGTGCGCTTAGCGGTGTTTCTCTTATGCAAACTATTAGTTTTTTTCTCGTGCGCAACATTATGTCTGCGCACCTGCTAATGAGCGTGCCAGTGTTTGCGTTTGCTATCATTGAAACTGTTTTAACGCTTGCTGGCAGAATCACCATTGCATCAGCTAAAAAACTTGAACTTGAAATAATTGCATCCATTTCATCATTTTTGTAGAAATAACTTGCAAGCCTTTTCAATTCGCCAAGGCTTTTTGCTGTTTCCTGTTTTATGATTGCCTCTGCCCATTTGCTGACAATTAAATGCGTTTCAATCCTTTTCTTTTTCAGTTCCCTCAATAGGGAAAAAGCATAATTAACACCGCTGGCGCCACAAACTCCAATTATTACCCTCATTTTTCACCCTATCTTTGTCCTAAAAACAGTTTTTCCAGTTTCCTCAATTGCCCTTGCAACTCTTTCCTGCAATTCTTTTCCTGGTGTTAAAGCAATCATTAAACCACCACGACCAGTTCCTGTAAGCTTTGCTCCAATTGCGCCATTTTCCCTTGCAATTTTCACCAATTCATCCAATTCATCGCATGAAACACCAATTCTCTGCAACAACGCATGGTTTTTGTTCATTAATTTTCCAATTGCTTCAACCTTGTTTTCCTTGAATGCATTCAGGGCTTCCTCTGCAATTCTTTCATAATCCCTGAAAATCTTGTCAAATTCTCTTTCGTTTGCTTCTTTTTTCTTTTTCACATCGCTTACTACATCCGAAGTATTGCTTGTAATGCCTGTGTTGCCAAGCACTATTTCAATTGGTTCAATCTTTATTCTCTTGATTGTGTTTTCTCCACCCGACAGGTTTTTCTTGAACCAAATAAGTCCGCCATAAACCGCTGCAGTGTTATCTATGCCGCTGGGCGTGCCATGATAGCCTTTTTCGCCTTCAAATGCTGCTTCATTTATTTGCTCATCGCTTAACCCAAGCGAAAATTCTTCATTTAATGCCCGCGCAATAGCAGCACAGCTTGCAGCACTAGCACCAACACCACTTGCTGCAACAAGCTCACCTGAAAGGACTATTTCAACCGGTTTCTCTCTTGGATCAATTCCCAAGAATCCAAAAATTCTTTTAATGGAATCAATTTGTTGCTCTTTCTTTTTTTCCTTATAGCCTGGCGTTTCCGGCCTGTTGTCTATTAACCTGTAATTGCCAGCATTAATTCTTTTAACATCCGCCCTTGTAGTGTTGGTAATAGCGGAAGCAATTGCTGGCAATCCATAAACAACAAAGTGCTCTCCAAAAACAATTGTTTTTCCAAATCCAATGCCTGAACCCATAACCACACCCGTAATACAGGAAATTAACTTTTTTTAAATGGCTCTTTTTTGCTTGCGATTGTTCAGGCAATTAAATTAATCCACTACCCTGAATTTGAATGCATATGTTATTGTGCCATATTTGTCTGCTTGGCCCATTCTCCTGAACGCTTTTTTCACTTTTGCGCCTATTTTGATTGCTTTGTCTTCACTGTCAACAATCTGTGACAAAACCCTTGCCTTGTTTTCAAGCTCAATTATTGCCAAGTGATAAGGGGTTTCATGCCTGAAACCGCTTGGAGCAACATGAACCTTTGTGAATGAAATAATTCTTCCAGTGCGGGGCATGTCCTGTTCTATGAGTTTTCCTTTCCTGCGGCAATTAGGACAAATTGCTCTTCCTGGAAAAAAAGCCGTTCCACAGTTCTCACAATACGAGCCATGTAGGTTGTATCTTTCAGGAAACCTTCTCCAGTTCAATGGCGCTGAACCCTTCATTTTTTATCCCTCCACTTTCTAAAAATGCTTACAACTGCTGTTGCACCTGAACCCCCAATGTTATGAGTCAATCCAATTTTTGGGTTTTTTAACTGTCTTTCCCCTGCCTTTCCAAGCAATTGATTGTATGCTTCAATTGCCTGTGCTATTCCTGTTGCTCCAACGGGGTGGCCTTTTGCCTTTAATCCCCCGCTTGTGTTAATTGGTTTTTCTCCATTCAAAGCGGTTTTTCCTTGCTCTGTTGCCTTTCCGCCTTCGCCTTTTTTGAAAAAACCCAGGTCTTCGATTGCCATAATTTCAGCAATAGTAAAACAGTCATGCACTTCTGCAAAATCAACATCCTTTGGCTTAATGCCTGCTTTTGCATATGCCTTTTTTGCGGCTTCTTTCGTTGCATTCAATTCTGTAAGTCTTTTCCTGTCAGTCAAAGCCAGTGTGTCAGAGGCTTGCTCTGAAGTAACAATTTCAATCCCTTTTAATCCAAGCTCTTCTGCTTTTTCCTTTGAACAAATTATTACTGCTGCTGCGCCATCAGTTATGGGCGAGCAATCCATTACCTTTATTGGTTCTGCCACATATGGTGATTTCATTACTGTGTCAATGGTTATTTCTCTTTGAAACTGCGCATTTGGGTTTTTTGTTGCATTTGAATGGTTTTTTACTGCAACCATTGCCATTTGTTCTTCTGTTGTTCCAAACTCATGCATGTGCCTTCTTGCAAGCAAGGCATACAGGCTTGGAAATGTTGCTCCATGAAACAATTCTGTTTCTTGGTCTCCTGCACCACCTAATGCAAACGATGCCTCTTCAGTGCTCACCTCTGTCATTTTTTCAATTCCGCCAACAGCAATAATGTTGTGTTCACCGCTTTTAATTGCAATATAGGCATTTCTCAATGCAACTCCGCCTGAAGCACAGGCTGCTTCACATCTTGTACTTGGAACTGGATTCAACCCCAACTGATCTGCTATTAATGCTCCTATGTGCTCTTGTCCAATGAACCTGCCTGAAGCCATGCAGCCACCGTAAATTGCTTCAATTTTTTCACCACCAATTCCCGCATCGGCTATTGCTTTAATGCCAGCTTCAGCTATTAGTTCTCTGAAAGATTTATCCCAGTGCTCTCCGAACTTGGTCATTCCTGTTCCAACAATAACAACATCAGTCATTTATAACACCTACAAACTTTTTATTTTTCTCCTGTGCTTTAAGTAAAAAGCATAATCAACATGTTTCTTTTTTTCTATTTGTTCCATTACTGGAATTTTTGCCCTCCGTTTTTCAATATTTTTTGTAACAGTCAATGCAAAGGCATCAGAGCCGGCTCCAGATCCATAACTTACTGCCAAAATTTTTTCGCCTGGCCGGGCTTTATCCAAAACAGAGCACAATCCAATGGGTGTTGCGCCTGAAT
>JAFCFP010000005.1:31180-34490 GCA_017608575.1 Candidatus Iainarchaeum sp.
GTTATTAGGCCTTGTTTTATTTTTTCCCTTGGAATTCCCAAAATGTCCGCTGCTCTCAATGGAAACTTTCCGTTCGGTTGATGGAACACTGCATAATCAAAATCTTTTACACTCATTCCTGTTTTTTCAAACAAGGCCTTTGCTGCATTTATTACATGCCTGAAATAAGCTGGCTTTCCAGTAAACCTACCTGTGTGTTCTGGAAACTCAGCTCTTGGTCTTCTCCAAAAATCAGGAGTGTCAGTTGTAAAAGAGCATGTCGCATTTATTTCTGCAATTATTTCCTTTTCGTTTGAACCAATGAGTATTGCTCCAGCCCCACTGCCAGCTGTGAATTCAAGTGCGTCATTTGGCTTTCCTTGTGCAGTGTCAGCACCAATCGCTAAGCCAACATCAATCAATCCAGCCAGCACTTGAGCATAGCAGACCTGCATTCCAGCTGTTCCTGCCTTGCAGGCAAACTCCATGTCAACTGCAAAATAGTTATTGCCAGTGTTAAGCGCGTCTCCAACAATGCTTGAAGTTGGGTTAACTGCATAAGGATGCGATTCAGAGCCAACATAAATTGCCTGAATTCTTTTAGGGTTAATTTCAAAGTCAGCAATGGCTCTTCTTGCTGCTTCGATTGAAAGAGTGCATGTGTCTTCATCAAATGCTGCAACGCTTTTCTCTTGCACATTTAAGCCACTTGATATCTGCTTTCCGTTTTTCCCCCACACCCTTGCAATTTCTTCCACTTTAATCCTGCGCCAGGGAATGTAAGCACCATACCCAATTATTCCTGCTTTCATTTTAATTCCTCCAAGAATTTTCTTGCCTGTTCTTCACTTATTTTTCCAGCATTAATCATTCTTTCGGCAATTTTTTTTATTTGCTTTCCTTTGGCTCCTGCTTGTACAGCGAGATTTTCAGCATGCAGTTTCATGTGCCCACGCTGAATTCCTTCAGTTGCCAGTGCCTTCAAGGCAGCAAAATTTTGCGCTAATCCAACAGAAGCAATTATTTCAGCCAATTCTTTCGCTGACTTAACGCCAAGCAGTTTAATGCTCAATTGAGCCATTGGATTTATTTTAGTGCCACCACCAACAATTCCCACCTGAACAGGCAATTCAATCTCTCCAACAAGATTCCCTGAACCGTCAATTGAGTATTTCGTTAATGGCTTGTATTTGCCGCTTTTGCTTGCAAAAGCGTGAGCGCCTGCTTCAATTGCCCTGAAATCATTGCCTGTGGCAATTGCTACAGCGTCAATTCCGTTCATTATTCCTTTGTTATGCGTAACAGCCCTGAATGGGTCAGCGCAAGCAAACTTCCAAGCATCAATTATTCCTTGAACTGTTTTTTTTCCTAATTCTTTAACACTGAATTTTGCTTTTGCTTTAACAATTCTGTGCACTGCAAAATTGGACAAAATTTTTAAGCCAGTGTGACAATTGCACAGTTTTTCAATTTCTGGCGCTATTGCCTCACACATTGAATTCACTGCATTTGCCCCCATTGCATCTCTTACGTCAACAATCAAGTGCAATACAACAAATTTGCCGGCCTTTCTCACTTCAATGTCTTTTGCACCTCCACCATGTTTGCATAACACTTTATCACATTCGTTTGCCTTTCTTAAAAGCAGTGCTTTATGCCTTGCAATTGTTGCTTTTGCTTTTTCAAATTTGGCGTTTTTTAACTGAATCTGTCCAATCATTAGTTGCTCTGAGGATTCAGCCTTAAACCCGCCGAGTTTTCTTGCAATCTTTGCAGCATTGCTTGCTGCAGCAATAACACTGCTTTCCTCAATAGCCATTGGAATGAAAAAGTCTTTTCCATTGATTTTAAAATTTGTGGCAACGCCCAATGGCAATCCAAATATGCCTATTACGTTTTCAACCATTCTGTCAGCTGTTTCAAACGAAAACGGCTTCAATGACTTTAATAACTCTAATTGCTCTTTTTTAAGAGCGCTCTCCATTGCAAGAGCATTAAGCCTTTTATTCCATGGCAGTTCATAGAATTTTTTGATTGCAGAATTCATGAAGGCACCTGTTATAAGTCAGTGCAACTTAACCTTATTAAACCTTTCGCTGTTTCCCCAACACCAATACGTCATTAGCCGAACAAAACCTTTTTTGGTGAATGCTATTGCAAGCACAATGACAACATTTTTATATTGAGAGCGAGTATTATTTTCGGTGATTCAAAATGTTTTCTGAATGGATTGATATTTTGCTTTTGAAAAAAAAACCTGAATCTTTTGCTCAGGAACCAGCAATGGTTGGCAAAGCTTTCACTCAATTGATTCCAGTTTGGGCAATACTGGCATTAATTGCAACCATAAACTCCTATGTTATGCTAAACATGCCAATATACAAAGCATTATACCCAAACGGCGTGCCTGTTTTAGGGCTTGCAATGACCTTTGGCTGGGGCTTTTTACAACCAATCATTGGATTATTCATTTATGTAATAATAATTTTTGTCTGTTCAAAGCTTTTGGGCGGGCAAGGTAGTTTTTTGCACACTCTTGGCATTACTGGAAGAATCAGTGCTGCATTTCTCTGGCTTATCGACCTGCCTCTTTCAATAATAGGGTCTTTAATAGTTGTAGCACTACTGTTGCCAGCGCAAACAACACAGGCCGCTATGGGTTCATTGCTTTTATTCGGACTTTTCAGCCTGATTATAGGCGTAGTATCACTTATTGTACTGGTTTGGCAAGTGATTGTTCTCACCAAGGCAATTGCTGCAATGCACAAAATTTCAGGTTTAAGGGCAGCGGTTGGAACAGTCATTGTTCCTATTCTTTTAATAGGGATTATTGTCTTCTTGCTTCTCATTATTGTCATTAACACAAGTCTGCCGTTTTACAATGCGCCAAACCAATTCAGTGGATTAAGCGTGCTGCCATTTGTTCACTGAAAAGGCATTGCACGCCTTCTTTTTCTTTTTTTATAATGATTGCTTTTAATTATTTTTCCAGTAATTTCATTTGAGGCAATTAAAAATGGCTTATTCAAAGCAGGACACAGCATTGCTTTCAAGGCATGTGAGCAATTTGAACAAAGACATTTACGCAATTCATTCACTGCCACCCGAGATTATTGCTGTGCTTTTTGCTTATGTGAGCAGGTCGCCTGATTCCTTTCGCGACAATTTGCTCAAATTGCTCAAAGAAGGCAGTCTCTCTTCACAAAGCACAAAGCCTGATTTTTCTGCTGCGGAAAAAAAGGCAGCTGCCTTTCACGAAAAATGGGTTGTTGGCTTTGGACACAAGAGTGTAGCGGAACACTCTGTCTGCTCTCTTGCCTTGGAGAATGTG
>JAFCFP010000047.1 GCA_017608575.1 Candidatus Iainarchaeum sp.
TATATAAAGCATTACATCACTACGAAAAAACAGGTCAAAAACTAGAAGAATTAGAAATTTGAAGTTATAGTTTAAGTAGTTATAAGAATATTTGTTATTATTATGATTAATACTAATAAAAACAACAAGTAATGTTTATTCAAAAAAATAATACTAATAACTATTTTTTAGGCTATTGCTTAGGAAACAGTTTCTATTCTAAAAACTGTTCAAGACAGCCACTGAAAAAGGTTAGCGTAATCAGCAAACAAAGCAGCAAATGCAATTTCATAGCTTTAATTTAATAAAAACGAGTATTTAATAGTTTTCTTTAGGTTGTTCTCTCTGAAAGCGCGATAATTGCAGCGGATTGTTCTGAATCACCTTCTTTTTCTGCGTTTTGCACTATTAGAATTCCTGATGCTAATGCAGGAGAAACAGCTTTAAAATCACTTTTCCAAATGGTTTCTCCTGAATCCTCTTTAAGGCAATAAAATTGCCCTGCGTTAGACCCAAAGCAAACTTTTTCATCTGCTACTACTGCCGAAGAATCTGTTCCAGTGCCCTCAAGCTCTTTTTGCCAGATTATGCTGCCGTCCTCTTGGCTTAAGGCAAAGAATTTTCCTTCCCAGGTTCCAACAAAAACCTTTCCATAACCCAATGCAGCAGAAGCCGAAACTCCAGGCATCATTCCGCTTGAAGCAATCTTTTTCTTCCAAACAAGTTTGCCGTCTTTTGAGTCCACTGCATAAAAGTAACCGTTTTCCGAGCCAAAGTAAACCACGCCATTCAGAACAGCAGGGGCTGCATGAACTAAGTTAAGTTTGTTTGGAACCACATCAATTTCGAATCTCCATTCAATTTCTCCATTCTCTGGATTAATGGCGTAAAGATAACTCGGGTTATGCCTTGCACCATCATTTTCAGTTCCAATGAACAAAAGGTTTTCGTCAAAAGCTGGAGAAGAATGGATTGCTTCTGCTCCACTCAATCGCTTTTTCCAAACCAATTCTCCAGATTCTGCTGAAACCGCATACACTTTTCCAGAGTCATCTCCAACAAAAACTTTTTTGCCAACACAAAGCGGAAGAGAATGTGAAATCCCTTTTTCTGTTTTAAACTCCCACAAAAAATTTCCTGTTTCTTTGTTTAAAGCATAGAGCAAGCCTTCTTCAATCTTGATTCTGCTTGCTCCATCTTCACCTTCTTCTGAGTCAAAGGGTTCTTTGTTTGAAGTTACAAAAACATTTTCTTTCCCAACACAAAGCCCTCTTGGGTAGAAGCCAGCGTGGCTTTCTGAATAAACCCATTTTTCTTTTCCGCTTTCAAGGTCAACAGCAAAAACCTTTTCGCTTGCAAAAAAAACTGTTTTCTCAGAAACCACTGGCCAAACGTCATCAAAATTTAGTATTCCTAAGCGCCAAATTTCTTTTGCTTCTGACGGAATGCTTGACTCAGAAAACCCAGTGCGTGCATCGTTTCCTTGAAACGTTGGCCAACTAGTTTCAAATTCCGCAGGCAACAATTTTTGTTGTTGGTTTTCCTCTTTTGCATCCTCTTCAGTTCTAATATAATAATTTTTGTTTTCATCTGTTCCAGTGTTTTCGTCAGCAAAGCAATCCTGTGGACAATTGTGGGGACTTTCAATCATGTTGTCACATAAACCATTTCCGCATTCTGAAGTGCAGTAACCAACAATGCTTGTTTCTTCCGGGCTTTTTGCAGGAATCAAAGAAAGCCCTTCACAGCATTCCAATTTTTCGCCAGAATGAACTTCAGCACTTTGACCAATGCACTCGTTTTGAGATTCGCATTCAAAAACACAGTTACAATCAGGATACTCTCCGCTTATTTCCCAATGCCCAATACAGGCTGTATGCGATTCATTCATGCAATATTCTTCACAACTAGTTTCCGAAAGAGGTGGTCGCACGCAAGCCGCCAAAGCCATTATCAATAAAACACACAAAAGCTTTGCATTCATCATAAAAACAAGCATTAAAACTATTTAATAATATTTTTGCATCTATGTTTAAGAGCTTATGACAAATTCAGTTGGTGTGGGTAAGCCAGAGAGAGATTGCCTGGTTTAGGAGTTGTAGTAGTCGTTCTTTTTTGTTGGTTTTGTGTGGGTACCATATGAAGCCTTGTTTTGTGCTGGGGACATGCCAAGGGCTGAGTGGTTTTTGATGGAGTTGTGGTAGTGTTGGTATCTTTTCAAGTGTTTGATTGCTTTGCTTGTTTGTTTGAATCCTCTTCTTGGTCTGGTGAACCTGCGCATAGTGCTTTGCACTCCTTCAATGAAGTTGTTTTTGTGTTTGTTGTTTCCTTGTGCTACTGTATGTTTTATGGCTCTGCCGTATGTTTGTCTGATGGGTTGGATGTAAGAGAACGCTCCGTCAGTGACAGTTTCATTGTGTGGCTTGGGAGAGTGTTGCAGTAACTCTTTTGCGGATTTGGCATTTCTATATTTAGAGGGGCATATGGTGAGCCATTTGCTGTCTTTTGCACAGGAATCCTAAATATATAGGAATCTGTTCAAAAGTTTGAGAAATAGTTCATCACAGTGCAGTATCTTGCATGCCATAGGCTTGAAACGCGAGCATATGCTATCCAACAGCTTCCCAAATTTTTCCAGCCAGCGTTCTACAGTGCGATAGCTTATGCCAAGAAAGTCTGCTATATCTGTTTCTGTGAGACCTTCAAGATGTAGCAGTATAGCACTAGCTACAGTGTCCTCATCATAAAGCATGTTAGTTGTGAGACTCTTCTCCACAAACACTGTGTTACATCTGCAGCATTTATAGCGTTGAATCCTACTCTCTTCTTTAACTCCCTAAACCCCCACCTAATAAAGGCGTTTGTGCCTTATATTTAGGGCAAACCAATATTTATCACCTTGATATTCTGAGGTTTGCCCCATTTATAAACCAACCGAATCTGTCAGGAGAGCCTATATTTATGCGCTTGTTTCCAATGCGCTCGTATCTTCCATCCTTTATCACTCAACGGCTGCTGCAGCACGGGCAGTCTGGAAAGCCGCAATTATTTAAATCAGTTTTGCCAATCAAACAAATCACTTAAGTCACTTTGTTTTGTTTTGGCGGTGGACCTCAGCGTTGAGTTAAATCACCACACATCAAGCGGGGTTAACCTCATCATTGCCGTTATGAATGGGTGTTAATTACATAATAAAAAATAATACCAGGGGGTTAATTACTGGAAAGAATTGAAGAGCACAACTAAAATAAAAGCAGTAAGCGCATTCTGAATTGAAGTTAGAAAAGCTTAAAAAGATTGCTACATTAATATTACTAATTTGGTAAGTTTGAGGTAGCATTAAAATGACTAAAAAAATTGGCATTAAGGGTTTGTCTGATAAGGAGATTAAAGTAGTGTCTTTTTTGGAGTTGGAGGAAAAGCGGTTTTTTTCCAAAGCCGACATTAAGCGTTTTTTTAAGTCGCAAAGTGACTTGTATAAATATATTCATTCGCTTAAGCGAAAGGGCCGAATAGTTAGAATAAACAAGGATAAGTACTATCTTGTTCCAATTCAGGCTCAGAAGGGCTGGGCTGAACATCCTTTTATTGTGGCTGATGAAATGTTTAATGGAAAAAATTACTATGTTGGAGGCAAAGCGGCTGTGCATTATTGGGGTTTTATTGATCAGCTTCCAGTGGTAATTGATGTTTTTTCCACTACAAGACAAGGGACCAAAACAGTTCTTGGAACAAAGTTTAGGTTTAAGAGAGTAAGAAAGCTAGGAAAGTTTGTAAAGCGAATGATTGCAGGGCATAGTTTTTTGATTGCAAGTAAAGAGGAGAGCAAAAAATGGATTTGATTAGCAAGGCAAAGCTACAAAATATTGCTGCTGAAAAAGGTTTTAACTTGATTTACTTGGAGAAAGACTATTTTTTGACAGCCTTGCTTTACCTGATGAAAGACATTGATGGCTTGTATTTCAAGGGCGGAACAGCATTAAACAAAATTGTTTTCAACCACACAAGGCTAAGTGAGGACTTGGATTTTACTTGCATCGCAAAAATAGGTAAAATGAAAAAAGAAATTGAAGAAATAGTTAAAAGCAATTCAAACCTTTTTACAAGAATTGGTGTTGACAAAGAAGTTGACAGGTTTACAAGAATACAGGTTTATTACAAAGGCTATTTTGGAAAAAACGAATATGTTAACATTGACTTGAATTCTCGGGCAAAAATTCATTTGAAACCAGAGAAAAAGCAAGTAAAGCACTTTTACAGGGAAGTTCCTGGCTTTGAAGTTACGCTGTTGAACCAAAAAGAATTGATTGCTGAAAAAATTCGCTCTCTTTTCCAGAGAAACCAGCCAAGAGACTACTTTGACGCATTCCAAATAATAAAATCCAAACAAAGAATTGACGAAAAACTTGTTAAAGCAAAACTAAAAGAAGTGGGACTAAAATATGATATCAATAAAATATTCAAAAACGCCAAAAGGATTTATTCCAAGTGGGAAGAAGAAATAACCAGTCTCACAAACAAACCAATAACATACGAAACAGCCATAACAACAATAGCCAAACACTTCAAATACAAGGAAAAGAAAAAAGAAGTAAAAAAACTCAGCAAAAAAAGAATAGCTTTTTAACTAATTATTGCAAACTGATTTCTTTCTCTCCTTCACTAATAGCCTGCTTTACCTGCTCAAATTCTTCTTCACTCAACTCTACAATGTTTGAGCTTTTTCCTTCCATTTTTGCCAAACCAATCTTGCTTTGCAGTGATTTAGCAATAATTCCTTTTGGAACAGGATTATTTGGAATTTCCAAAGGTTTAATCTTTACTTGAAATGGATATTTTTTCTCCCAACCATTAAACTCGTTCTCAACCAATGCAATAGCTTCAAAGACACCAAAAACCAAGCCCTGGCCAAAATAAACAATTCCATCACCAACCTTAACCTTTTCCTGTTCAGCTGGAGACATAAAACCGCAATACTCTTGAGTTCTGCGAAAAGACTCCCAGGAATGATTGACAAGCCAGTATTTCATAGTGCTAATAATAAAAAATAGCAAAATTGTTAAGGATTTCTCGCCATATCCTACAAAAGAGCTGTTAAAACCAACACCCATGATTAAATTCTTTATTTTTTGCCTTATTTGATAACCTATAAGGCTTCGAACTTATCTATTTTTAAGTTTTTTCTTCTAGAATATTACTATGTCCACAGAAATTTCTTTGCCACGCTGGCTAGAAGATTCCTACTCGTTATTATGGAAAAATTTTAAAAACAAAGAATTTTGCCGAGAAGATGCTGTAAAAATTTTACAAGAAAAAGCTGGCGATCGCAGCATTGCAGTAATTCTCTCCAAGCTTAGAAAAGCAGGCTGGCTCGATATAAGGCTCGATCCATCTGATGCAAGAAGAAGCCTCTATTTTCTAAAAAGCAGAGGCGAGATCTTTAAAAACACTTTCAAAATTACTTCAAAAAAGCTTACTAGAAGCGATATAGAACAAATTTTAAAAAAGGCAGCAGACCTCATTAGAACACGAGTTGACTACAAATTCATTCTCATTCTACTCTTTTTAAAAAGGATCAGTGATAAGTGGGAGCTCGAATTTGAACAAGCTTACAAAGAAGCCTTAGAAGATGGATTGAGCGAAGAAGAAGCCAAAAAAGAAGCAAAAAGCTCGACTTACCACGAGTTCGATTTACCCGAGGAATTTCTCTGGAAGCACATAACCAAGAACGTTAACGCTCTACCAGAAACACTTTCACAGTCTTTAAAGAAAATCGCTGAATTAAACCCTGAATTAAAAGATGTCGTGGACAGAGCTGACTTCATTCAATTCACTACAAGCAAAGAAAACTTTGAAATCTTGAGGCAGCTAGTTGAATTATTCAGTGAAAAAAAATTACATCACGTTTCCCCAGACGTGTTAGGAGATGCTTATGAATGGGTACTCAGATACTTTGCTCCACAAAAAGCCAAAGAAGGCGAAGTCTATACCCCAAGAGAAGTTATAAAACTCTTGATTAAAGCACTAGATCCAAAACCAAGGCAAAGAGTTTATGACCCAGCTTGTGGTTCTGGAGGCATGTTAATTGCTGCATACAAGCATGTAGAAGAAGCAAATGGAAAAGAGGAAGCCAACAAATTATTTTTATATGGACAAGAAGCAAATTCAACAACATACGCATTATGCAAAATGAATCTTTACATCCACGACATAAGAAACCCCTATATTGCGTATGGAGATACTTTGCTCTCCCCCAAGTTCAAGGAAGGGGTTGAACCCAAAAAGTTTGATATTGTAATTGCCAACCCTCCATGGAACCAAGACGGTTATGGTGAGGATACCATTAAAAAAGCTGAATTCTGGCAAAAGCGTTTTGGGCATGGGTTTGTAACCAAACAATCAGCTGACTGGGCGTGGATACAACACATGCTCGCCTCAGCTAAAGAGAACACTGGCAGAGTAGGCATCGTAATCGATAATGGCTGTTTATTTAGGGGAGGTAAAGAAAGAGCAATTAGGTCAAAAGTTATTGAAGACGATTTGCTAGAGTGTGTTATCTTGCTCCCAGAAAAACTGTTCTATAACACTGGTGCTCCGGGAGCTATTCTAATTTTTAGAAAAAACAAGCCTGAAAAAAGAAAGAACAAAGCGCTGTTTATTAACGCAAGCAAAGAATATGAACAGCACCCTGAAATAAGAAAGCTTAATCGCTTGGGTGAGAAGCACATCAAGAAGATTGTGGAAGCTTACAATAAATTTGAGGATATAAAAGACTTTGCAAAGGTTGTTTCGCATGAAGAGATACGGGAAAATGATTACAACCTGAATGTTACCCTTTATGTTTTTCCCGAAGAAAAAGAGGAAGAGATTGATGTTAAGAAGGAGTGGGAAGAATTAAGGCAGGTTGAGAATGAAATCCAAAAAGTTGAAGAGAAAATAAATGAGTTTTTGAGGGCTGTGAGATGAAAGAAGAAGAATTCAAATTTATAAAAGCTTTATTACCTGAAGATGGGAAAAGATTTCCAGTTGGGAAAGGAATTAATGTGATTTGTGGTAAAACATTTGCTAAAACGAACAGATGGTGGAAAGCAGTTTTATTAATAAAAACAAAATTTGATAAAGTTGAAAAATATCAAATACGGCTTTATGGTTGGTGGAAGAATAATGAAGGCGTTTATAAAGTTAGACAGAAATTTAACATTTCCCCCTCTAGATATGTGGTGGATTTAATAGATGTATTAAGACTGATAATAGAAGAATCTGGTAAGGAGGATTTATTGGAGAAAATTTATAACAAATTTACAGAAAAGATTGATGAATTAGAAAAAGCCAAAAGAAAGTTGGAAAAACAAAAAAGCAGAATCCAAGAATTAAAGAAAGATTTGAAAGAGTTTAAACAATTATTAAACAGCCCTAAAACAAATGAGCGAAAGCTGCATAGTTTTTTGAAAAAAAACCCTTGGATGTTTGGAACTAACTATAGAAGAATCTACAAAAGTGAAAAACCAATTACTGTAAAAAGCCGAAATGATTTTTTATTACAAAGAATGGATGGATACATTGATATTCTTGAATTAAAATCGCATAGAGCTCCTTTGTTTGTTGGTGTTAGAGGGAAAAAGAAAGCACTTAGCAAGGAATTGAAAGACAGCATTTCACAAGTTATGCAATACCTTGCAACGGCAAGAACTTATTATTTAACAATAAAAGATGAATTGGGTTATGATATTTATTTTCCAGAAGGCATTATTGTTATCGGAAGAAGAAAAAATGAAAATAAAAAATTATTGAAAATCCATAACGAGTTCTTGAATAAAATCAGGGTTTGGACCTATGACGATTTGTTAGATAATGCTAAGGAAGTCATTAAAACTTATCAAAAAGG
>JAFCFP010000048.1:0-7859 GCA_017608575.1 Candidatus Iainarchaeum sp.
TTTCCAATGGTTGGCTTTGCTTCGCTTGGTTTCCTTGTTGTCAACGTATTGCTTGGTTGGTTTGAAGAAGGTTTTTCTCCAATTTTTTTCTGGAACTTTTCCAGCAATTTTTCCATTCTTTCAGTGCTTTTTTGCATTTCTTGCATTGTTTTTTCTTTCTTTAAAGTTGTAACTCTTACAATCTTTTCAACCAGTCCGCCAAACTCATAGCCTTTTGCAAGAATGCTTATTTTTGCATCCCTTGCCATTGGAGGCATTGGTGGAATATCATAATAGCATTTGATCATTTTTCCACCACCAGCGCAATTCATTTTCTTGTTTTTCACGACATTGAACGTTGTATTGGTTGAAGGGCTTTTCACTGACAAAAAAACTCCGCGCGGACTAGCGAGGCCTTCCTTGTCGATAAGGTCAACAAAAATTCTATTAGGAACATCAATTGCAAGAAAGTCATTTCCAATTCTTATTTCTGGCGGCATTGAATGCCTGGTTTTCCTTGCAGGGACTGGAATTTTTCCAATTTTTTCCACAATGCCTCCAAAAGGATTGCCTGCTCTTGGCGGCACAATGGGAGCCTGTTTTGAAGGCATTTGCTTTGCAGTCATTAGTCTGCCAGTAAACCCGCTTTTAAAGACAAAAAACAAAACAATTGCAACAATTGCAATTATCACAATTCCCAAAACCAAAAACCAAATGTGATAGCCAAACGCTGGAGCAAAATCTGTTTCAATTGTTTTCTCGCCGGAAAAATCGCTCTCGGTTATTTTAATTGAAATCTTTTTCTTTCCAGGCGTGATTGGATTGAAAAGAATTGCTTTATATTTTCCGGTTTCCTCATCCAAAACGAACACAGCGTTCTGTTCTTTTCCGTCAACAAAAATTTTTGCCTCTATTGAATCCTTGTTTAATTTTTCTTCATCAACATAAAGCGCAATAACAATTTCCTTCAATTCCTGTTCGAAAGGAGAGTATGTTCCAGCGCTTGGTTCAACGAATTCAATTTGCAGTTCTTTCCTTGGAGGCAATGGCTTTTTTGCAAAGCCAACAACGCTATTGCTTTTATCCGATTGGTTTCCGGCAAAATCCACGGCCACAACATAGTACTCATAATTTTTATCCAATTCAATGTTCTCGTCGTTGAAATTCAAATCCTTTGTTGCAACAACAAGCTCTCCGTTTCTGTAAACATTGTATTCTTTTATTCCACTGACTGCATCGCTTGAAGCACTCCATTCAAGAAAAACACTTTTTCCAGTGCTTTCAGCGCTTAATTGCTGGACTTTTTCCGGTTTTCCCAAATCAAGACCTGCCCATGTTTCTTGCAATGACTCATTTTTTCCATCAGCATAATCCGAATAAAATTCAATCGAATGCTTTCCCTCTGTTGAAATGCTTATTTCTGTTCCCTCAACCCATTCACTGTTATCAACCCTGTAATATGTTTTCCTGCACTTTTCCGCGAGTTCAGTGCAAGTAAGCGAAACAGTGAACGCGGCATTAAACCATTTTTCAACATTCACAGCTGTTGTTTTAAGCGGAAACTCGCCAGTGGTAAAGGTTTTTATTTGCCCATAATCAATGCCATCAGAGTTTTGCACCACTGCCCTAAAATAATAAGTTGTTTCAGCATCAAGCCCTGAAAGGGTTTGATAAAAATGAGAAGGAGAATTCTTAACCTGCCATTTGGTTTTTTGACCCAATTCCTCTGTTTTTCCATACTCAAACCAAACCCTGCAACTTTTACCCCCTGTTTCAATAACATTTCCAACCATTCTTGCCTTGCTGAACCTGATGGAGTCAGCATCACTGGTTTCCGCTTTCGGTGGCAAAGCATTCACTGAAGCAAAAAACCAAATCATTAAAATTATTGCAAAAAGCAACGCTGTCTTTTTTTTAAGGAAAGCATTCATATGTGCACCTTTCAATTAATTGTTTATTGTTATATTTAAAGCTTTTGAACAAGCTGAAGAGCATTGAAACAGGTTTACTTTTCAAGCAATTCTTTTAACCTAGCTGAGTTTTCCACTCTGCCAGCAGCCATCCTTTCTGAGCCACCGCCTTTTCCACCAGCTTTGGCAAGTATTTTTTGCAGTTCTTCCCTTGCATTCTTTTTGCTCTTTGAACCGCAAAATACAACCACGTTCTCTTTTGTTCCAAGAACAAGCACTATGCCAGCGCGTTTTTCAATCACTCTGTTGCCAATTTCCATTAACGCTTTTGAATCAATTCCTTCAATGTATTCCTTTATTATTTTGCCTTTCTTTTCCATTAACTCCCTGCTTTTTGCTTCCGCTATTTTTTGGCGGGCTTTTTCTAATTCCTTTCTCAGTTCTTTCCACTCGTGGAAAAACCTTTCAGTGGAATGTGGCAACTCCTGTGCTTGCACTGAAAGGTTTTTTGCAGCCTTTTCCAGTAATTCCTCGCGTTGATGCATTACCCTGAGAGCAGGTTCACCGCATGCAAACACAATTCTTTCAATGCCATCCTGCACGCTCTCTCTTTTCAGTATTTTGAAAAAGCCAATTTCACCAGTGCTTTTCACATGCGTTCCACCGCATGCTTCAACATCAACTCCTTTAATGTTCACAATGCGCAGAATTTTTCCCGGCACATAGCCGCCTTGGTACAAAATAAAGCCATACTTTTTTTCAGCTTCATTGCGCGGCATTTCCTGAATGTGAACCGGCAGGTTTTGTTGAATGCTTTTGTTAACCAAAAGCTCTAGTTCACGCAATTCCTCTGAAGTAATGCGCTTGTAATGGGTAATGTCCAAATGTGCTTTGTTTTCTTCTTTTCTTGCACCAGCCTGCCACACGTGCTTGCCCAGCAAAGAGCGCGCAGCTGCATTCAATAAATGCGCAGCAGTGTGGTGTTTTTTTAATTGCTCTCTGCGCTTCAAATCAATTTTTCCAATTACCCTCGTGCCTTTTTTGAATTCGCTCGGTTTCTTCACATAATGGTATATAACACCATTGAATTTTTCCACATCTTCAACTTCAATGCCATTAAGTGTGCCATGGTCTGGAGCCTGTCCTCCTGAATCAGGGTAAAACAATGTCCTGTCCAAGATTATTGCTTTTCCATCAACACCCAATACCTTGGCTGAAAACTCTTCAATGTCTTTTTCCTCATAAAACAATTGCTTTGTTTTTTTGAATTTTTCCGCTTTGGCTTTCAAAGCTTTTGGCTTTGCTTTTTCGTTTTTCTGTGCAACCAATTGATAAAAGTTTTCAGGAATATCAATTTTTACGCCAAGCTTTTTTGCCTCTTCTTCAACCATTTCCACTGGAACACCATCAGATTCATACAATTGAACTAATTGCTTTGTGGTAATTTTCTCTCCTTTTTTTGTTTTCTCCATCAATGCAGAAACCTTTTGAGAGCATTTCTTTTTAGTAATTGAATACTTTTTTTCTTCTTCTCTCACCACTTCAATTGCTGAATCCACCCCCTCCAATAACGTGGCATCAAGCGGTTTAAGGGCTTCAGCGTGCCCTGCAAGAATTTCTGCATAATCCAAATTCAATCCAAACTCTTTGTCAAAGGCAAAAACCCTTCTCAAAACCAGTCTGAGATTATAACCACCACCAGCATTGCTTGGAAGCATTCCATCACTGACAGCATACAATACTGCCTTCAAATGGTCAGCTGCAGCATACAATGCCTGCAATGGCCTTATTTGCTTTGAAAAAACCCTTTCATTAATACCCAAGTCATTGAATATTTTGTTCTTTTTTTCCTTAATGTTACCCTCTTCTACATCCAGACAACCAGAGCATTTTGCAAATTCTGCGAACTCTCTGTCATCAACCTCCAATCCAGCGTTATCCTTCATTTTAGGCAAAACACTTGCAAAAACAACATCATAACTCGTAGGAGTGCCATTAGTATACCACGCAATTCTCTCCAATCCAGCACCCATGTCAATTACTTTTGTTTTCAATTCTTCGGCTTTGCCGTTAGCCAATTCCTTGAACTGCATGAACACAATGTTGCCCAATTCAACTCCTTTCGCACAATACTCAATACAGGGTCCAAAAGTACCACCACCCATCCACACGTCTTCCTGAAATGCGAGTTCTTCCGCCTTCACTCCAATAACCTTTGTCAAATAATTAAAGTCATGCATTACGGCTTCATTCTTCCAATAAAACAAGCCGGTTTTAGGAGAATTAAAAGCATGCTGTCCAAACATAATAAAAGCAGTGAAATGCTGTCCTGTCACGCCAACATTCTCCAAGTCCTTGAATCTAAGGGATGCTTGTGGAACAATAAGAGGGTTAGCCGGAGGAGCAATTTCACCACTAACAACATATGGCTGGAAATCAATAATAGAAGCATTTGTAAAATAAAGGTCATCGCGCCACCTTGCAACAACCGGATAGCGTGGAATTGATTTATGGCCGTGCTTTGTGAAATATTTTTCAATTGCTCTCCAGGTTTCAATATAGCCATAATGCTTTGTGCCCTTTCCAATGAATTCAAATCCCACACAGCTTGAATCTGCACAAGTTTTTCTTTTAGAATCCAGTGTCCAAAAAAAACGCCCGCATTTTTCACACTTCTTTCTCTCAAAACCCTTTTCAATCAAAAAATCCACTGCATAATGCTTTTTCCATTCACGCGAAAAGCGTTCTCTAAGTTTTTCCTTTGACAAATTCATAAAAACCAAACATAATATAGTAAAGAGAAATAATTAAAGGCTTGCTTTCCAAGCGTTTTCCAAATCATTGCAAAAAACGAAAAAAGAGAGCAGTGGAGAGTAAGCCGCCTTCTGTTGCCTGTGCTTGCGCACAAGTGCTGGCATTCGTCTTAGCGCCTCTTGGGGCTTGCACCCAACCTGCAGCCGTTTCATTTCCCTTTCAGGAATATCGTTTCTGCTCCGCAGGATGCCTTCTCAGGCATACGCTTTTCACGTTTTTTAATGGGTGGGCGGACTTTCCTCAGTTCAAACCCTGCAATGCAGGGGAACCGTTAGCCAGCCTTCCACTACTCTCAATAAATAAATATACCCAAAAGAGGTTTAAAAAAGTGAGTTTTTAAAAGAATTGAAAAAATTTAAAAAAATAAGAATTGTGTGCATGGGTGAGTAGTTGCCAAGTTATTAGGATGTTAAGAGAAACCTCGGGTTTTTAGTGTCAGTCAGCTGAAATGCTCGCCGAAGCTCGTATTAGATAGATTTAAATGAACATTCCCTTATTTTACTTATTTAAGGTGATTATGTGGTTAATATGACTTTGGCTGTTCCTGAGCGCCTTCATAGGATTATGAAGAAGCATTCTGAGATTAAATGGACCGAGGTCGCGAGGAAGGCCATTGAAAAAAAAGCAAGGGCGCTTGAAGCAGAGAAGGATGAGTGGAGAAAATACGCATTAAAGCATGCATTGGAAGACTGGGATGAGGCGGATGAACTCATCAACTATTGAGCAGGGCGAACTGGTTGTTGCAGATATTTTGTTTGCTGAACAGGTCGGAGTAAAAAGACGCCTTGCACTTGTTATCAGTAGCACTGCTTTCAATAAAAAGTCTCATGATGTAGTTGTGTTGAAGGTTACGTCGCAGGGCAGTAACACTTTTTTTGATGTTCAATTGTCAAATGCGGACACCTTAAAGAAGTCGTTGAAGAGGGACAGCACTATCATGGTTGATTTCCCGGTTGTTATAGTTAAGGAAAACATTCTTGCAAGACCGGACAAGATTAATCAAAAGAAACTCAACGAAGTAAAGCAGAAAATCAAGAAATTGTTCGATTTATAAATCAGTTCGGGAATTGCCGTCTCTTTTCAGGGAGCGCTTCAAACACAAAACACAAAAGAAAGGATTAAATAGTTGAAAATCTTATTCTAGTTGGTGGTTTATTGAAAAAGAAGGTTTGGATAATCACTTCATTTTTACTAATTGGATTAATGATATTTTTTGGTTGTACTCAAGAAACTGCTGAATTGAAAATCCCGACTCCAACACCAGCGCCCAAGCAAATCCCAGAACAAACCAAAACACCCACACCAACTTTGACTCCTATGCCGATGCTGACTCCTACACCCAATTTTAGTGGATGGAAAACTTATAGGCATGAAAGCTTTGGTTATAGATTCAAATATCCAAGTAATTGGTTCATTAGAAGAGCAGATTTTATGGAGACCGGCACAATAGTTCTTATACCGCCAGAAGTGGAAGTTCCTGATAATCTTTCTTACTCCTTCTTCAAAGATAATCCTTTTATAGGCATTATGCCCACGGAGAGAAAATTAGAATTGGAAGAATTTACAGGCGAGGAAGGGTTTAATACATTTGAAAATAATTATGGCATTCGGGTAATCGAATATTTTTACCCCGATCCAGTAGTTAACGAAAGGTCTTACCATAGGGCATATATTGAATACTATGGTCCCGCCCAATATATTGATACTTTTGAAGGAGAACAGGAAGTTTTGTCTATAGAGCTAGAGACAGTAAAAGACAAAGTTACAACTGAAGTTTTTCAAAAAATTTTAGAAAATTTTAATTTTGTTCAATAGCTAATTAGGGTTTGATTCTATATGTCTGTATTATTAAAGGCAGGATAATAACATCAATTTGCCCGGCTAACCGCATGCTTAATTTCGAAAGAAAAATGGAGTAATCCTGCATAGGAAGCGTTGCCCGTTAACCGCGCGTAACTTGGGTTTTTAGGTAAATTTAAAAAAATAAGAATTGTGTGCATGGGTGAGTAGTTGCCAAGTTATTAGGATGTTAAGAGAAACCTCGGGTTTTTAGTGTCAGTCACCTTGCCACTATTTTTGCTATTTCTTTTGCTTTTATTTTTACTAGCGGAACAATTAGCACGCTCTTTTCCACTCTTGGCACAATATTTTTGCCCTTTTTTTCCATTTTTACTATGTGGAATTTTTCAAGCAAGGAAAGGTCTCTCAGCACTGCGGAAAGCTTTCTTTTTGCATGCTTGCTTAACTCTGTTGCATTTTTTGGTTTTTTTTCCCACAGTATCCTGACCAATTCAAGCCTTTTTTTTGTGAATATCTGGCTCATTTCCTTTTCATCCAAACTCAAAAGCAGTGCCTTGTCTGGATATTTGCTTGGAGAATCCCACACTTGCGCCAAATAAGCCTTGATGCCTTTCCATCTCTCACCATTCATTTTGTATTCCATTCAATTCACCCCGGTTTCATTCTTTCCTTATAATATTTTCTGTATCTTCTGTAATTGTTTTTGATTAAATCCAAATAAAATTCAAATATTTCTTTCAATTCTTTTCCCATTTTTGGAATAGGGATTGGCTCTGGTGTAATCCAAAATCTTTGCTCGTGCAAGAAACCATGCGAGGTATCAACGCGGTATATTTGGAAAAAATCTTCCCCGATTTTTGTGCGATAGTTGAGGGAGAAAGCTGTAACGCGGTTTTTTTCCACTTTCAGTTTTATGTCCAGCAAATCCGCACTACTCAAAGGAATCGTAAAATGTTTGAATTTTGGCAAATCCAACACCGATACTATACATTTAATGTATAGTATTGTATTTAAACCTTTGTGCAAAACCTGAATAAAAATAAGAATTGTGTGCATGGGTGAGTAGTTGCCATGCCATTAGGATGTTAAGAGAAACCTCGGGTTTTTAGTGTCAGTCAGCTGAAATGCTCGCCGAAGCTCGCATCTTACACTTCTGACCTATCAAGCCGGTCTTCTACCGACACCCTCGTCCCTAGGCCTCTCCCCGCAGGAAAAGGATTCGGGAATGGCTGCCTCTTTTCAGGGACCGCTTCGAGCTTAGATGCTTTCAGCTCTTATCGGTTACAGCGTGGCTACCCAGCAATGCCTTGCCAGACAACTGGTAAACCAGTGGCTGCGACTCCATGTTCCTCTCGT
>JAFCFP010000048.1:7870-12787 GCA_017608575.1 Candidatus Iainarchaeum sp.
CCAGCAGATAGTATCAAAACTGGCTCGCACCGTTCTCAACCCAACTAACGTAGGACTTTAATGAGTTAACACCTCCACCCTTGGCCGCTTATGCACGACCAGGATGCCCTGAGACGACGGCGAGGTCTCAAACCGCGGGGTCGATGTGGACTCTCACCCGCGACCAATCAATTACCCCCAGGGTAAGTTCACTATCAGACCAGGGCCCCTTTAATGGGCACACTGGCGTTCACTAGACCATGCTTTCGCAACCGAGTTTCTTGCTGTGCGAAACCCGGTAAAGCCTGCTTTTACTCTTGTATTCTACGACGAATTTCTGACTCGTCTGAGCAGACCTTTGGATACCCCTGATACCTTTTCAGGGGTGTACCATCCCAGTCCAACCACCGGCCTAATGTTGTCCTCTTGCGAGTTAGCAATACAGTTTTTAAGAGATGGTGTTCCACTTTCGTCTCCATGTTTCCTGGCGAAAACACTTCTAAGACTCCCATCTACTCTGTATCTTAAAAACCGCATCACAGCATCAGGTTGTGGTAAACCTCCGTGGGGTCTTCTCTTCCCGCTGGAGTTCCGCGGCATATTCACCGCGCAGCGAGTTCATCAGGTCTAAGCTAGGGACAGTGGGAACCTCGTTGCCTCATTGGTGCAAGCCGGCATTAAACCGGCAAGGTATTACGCTACCATGAGAGCCTCAGAGTTAGGCCCGCTCTTTACCAGCGCTTAGTTCCCTTGGAAAGGATTTTCACGTACTGGCAGTGAGCAGAGGTCAGCCCCTATTCACATCCTTTCGGACTAGCAGGGACCTGTGTTTTTAGTAAACAGTCGGGCTCCCCTTGTCACTGCGACCTGCTCCTCACAGAGCAGGCACCCCTTATACCAAAGATACAGGGCTAATTTGCCGAATTCCCTTAGCTTAGTTCTCCTGATACGCCTTAGCCTTGTCAGCCAGGGGCACCTTTCCCGGTTCTTGGTACGGTTATCCGAAATCCTTGCATCCTCCTTTTCACGGGCTCTAGGCATCAGCTGACCTTGCGGCATTCTTGGAATTGCTCCCCTTCTCACCATGACAGTTCTCCAGGGACCTGTTCCAATTAGGTTTTCTGGCAAGAAAACTCAGCTTAGCCCAAAGCGTCAGAGGAATGCCTATCGTTGCCGAAAACGTATTCGGATAGTACGGGAATATGAACCCGTTTCCCTTTCCCCAGTTTTGTGTTAGAGACTGGGTTAGGACCGACTAACCCTTAGCTAATGATTAGCGCTAAGGAACCCTAGCCCTTTCGGCGGAAGGGATTCTCACCCTTCTATCGTTATTACTAGCGCGAGGATCCATACTTCCAGCAGATTGATTGGATTTCTCAACCCAACTTTTTCTCCACCGGAATACCTCCTTACAGGATTTCCGCATTACGCGGAACCCATAGGTATCGGCAACCGGTTTTAGCCCGGATTATTTTGAGGGCCTCTGTCCTCGGTAGGTGAGCTATTACGCACTCTTTAAAGGATGGCTGCTTCTAAGCCAACCTCCCCACTGTCTGAGGGCAAAGACACCCTTCAGTTAACACTTAACCGGTATTTATGGGCCTTAACCTATGTCTGGGTTGTTCCCCTCAAGGACTAGGAGCTTACCCCCTAGCCCCTACTCTGGCCTTCTACGGTGGCAATAACTTCGGAGTTTGACAAGAAAGCTGGGTCTCTCGACCCAATACTTTCTATTCAGTAACTCTACCCTATTGCCTGCCTCTGGCCAGGCTATCCTGCGGGATACTTCAGGAGGAGCCCGCTATCGCCGAGCGCGAATCGTATGTAGCGCCTACACCCAGGTCACCCGAGCAGATAGACTAGCACCGGTTGAAGGCCTCGACCACCCGGTTGGGTGGCTTCGCCTTGCCCAGGAGTAGATCGCCCGGCTTCGGGTCTGGCCGCTGTGACTAAAAGCGCTTTCACACTTCTGCCCTCCTCCAAAAAAGGAGTGCGGCAAATCGGTTTCCCTTAGGCTTCTTCCTTAACAGAATTAGCCTTGCCACAACGGACAACTCCCTCGCTCGTGCTTCAGGACGAACAATGCAACCCCGATCAGGACACCTCGCTCTTGTTTTTGCAAACAATTGCTTTGGTGCCGTCGATTCTTAAGAGCCGCATTCGCCTGTCGCCATTTAGTTTCAAACGCTTTTCAACTCCCGTTAGGGATGCTTTTCAACTTTCCTTCACAGTACTAGTTCTCTATCGGTCTCAACACGTATTTAGGATTGGAAGTTAAAGGCTCCCAACTTCACGCGCGACATCCAACGCACGCTACTCTTGAAACAAGGAATAATCCTCCACTGTTTCGCATACGGGGCTGTCACCCTCTATGGCGTGCCTTTCCAGACAACTTCCGCTCACAGCATTGGATTTATCTTGCCCAACACCACATCTATTTCCGCTTTCACGGAAAAATTCGGTTTGTCCTATGCCGCTTTCTCTCGCCGATACTAACGGCATCTCGGTTGATTTCTTTTCTTGCGGTTACTAAGATGCTTCAATTCACCGCATTTCTGTTCCTTTCGGAACAATTCGGGAATCCTTGGCTCTAAGACTGCATGCGTCTCACCAAGGCTTATCGCAGCTTGCCACGCCCTTCGTCAGCGGTTGAGCCTAGTTATCCACTAAATGGCTTACTGTTTCTCTAGTGCACCCTATTTGACTTGGCTTTCTACTCACCCATGCACACTTCATTGCCTCCTTATGCATGAATGCATTCACGGGAGACTCTTTTTTCCGCCCGAAAAAAACTCCGGGAGGTCATCATCATGAATTGATGAATATAATTTTATAAAACACAGATTTTTTTGCCACTGTTTTTCTTTGGGCAACTTATCCTTTCTTTTATGAAAAGAAAGGACAGATGGACCCAACGGGATTTGAACCCGTGGCCTCCGCCGTGCAAGGGCGGCGCTCTGCCAGCTGAGCTATGGGCCCGCTTTCAATGCAATAAATTTTGTTTAAATATATTTTTAAACTGCCCCCCTGCACGGAACCTGTGTTAGTTCTTTGAGCTATTAGAGGCCAGCGTAATGCTGTTAAGTCTTTGAAAGACTTAAGGAGGTGATCCGTCCGCAGGTTCCCCTACGGACACCTTGTTACAACTTAGCCCGCCTTGCAGAACTCAGAATCGTTTCTCTCGAATGAGAAAAACTCATCAAAGCTCTACTCAGCTGGCTTGATGGGCAGTGTGTGCAAGGCGCAGGGACGTATTCACCGCGCGATAATGACACGCGATTACTGGGGATTCCAATCATTCATGAGGGTGAGTTGCAACCCTCAATCCGAACCGAGACTGGGTTTAGGGGATTACCTTACCCTTTCGGGCTCGGAACTCATTGTCCCAGCCATTGTATGCCGCGTGTTGCCCAAGGCATTCGGGCCATACAGATCTACCGTCGCCCACTCCTTCCTCCAAGTTTCCTCGGCGGTCTCCATAGAGTGCCCCCCCGATATCGGAAAGTAGCAACTATGGACGTGGGTCTCGCTCGTTGCCTGAGTTAACAGGACGCTTCATAGTACGAGCTGACGATGACCATACAACACCTCTCAGCGCGTCAGGTAAGCCCTTCAGGTTGACCATCATTCTGCTGTCGGCCCTGGTGAGATGTCTGGCGTTGAGTCCAATTGAACCGCAGCATCCACCCCTTGTAGTGCGCCCCCGCCAATTCCATTAAGTTTCGGCCTTGCGACCATACTTCCCAGGCAGTGAACTTAACGGTTTCCCTTCGGCACTCCCGCATCAAATGATACGGGAACACCTAGTTCACATCGTTTACGGCCAGGACTAACCGGGTATCTAATCCGGGTCGCTCCCCTGGCTTTCGTCCCTCACCGTCAGGTCCGTTCTGGTCAGGCGCCTTCGCTACTGGTGGTCTTTCAGGGATCTTAGCATTTCACCGCTACCCCTGAAATTCCCCTGACCTCTCCCGGCCTCGAGCTCAACAGTATCCCTGGCCAGCCAATTCGTTAAGCGAACTGATTTCACCAAGGACTTTTTGAGCGGGCTACGGGCGTTTTAAGCCCAATATAAGTGGACACCACTCATGGAGTACGTGTTACCGCGGCGGCTGGCACGTATCTTGCCCCCCATTTATTCATCAAGCTGTTTGGGCTTGATAAAAGCCATCATAGATGGCACTGGAAATCCCCCTATCACGCTTTCGCGCATTGTAAAGGTTTCGCGACTGCTGCACTCCGTAGAGCTAGGGACCTTGTCTCAGTTCCCTTCTCCGGGCTCCCTCTTTCAAGGCCCGTACGGATCTTAGGCTTGGTGGGCAGTTACCCCGCCAACAACCTATTCCGCCGCAGGCTCATCCTCGAGCGCTGTTTTTCGCATGAGAAAAAAGCTTTTGGGAAAGAAAACATTCCAGTATTTCTTTCCTATGGAGCATTATCCCCAGTTTCCCGGGATTAACTCCTCTCGAGGGTAGATTACCCACGTGTTACTGAGCCGTTCGCCAGAGTTCCTCATAGCTGGAACTCTCAGACTTGCATGTCTTAGTCGGATTTCCATAGCAGTGCCCGCCAGCAGGATCAGCTGGAATTATGGAAGAAACTTAGTGGAATTTTTTTGGTTGCACTACGCTGGTTTCCTCTTGCTCAAAGAACCTTTATCACACCGAAAAAAGCTCCGGTGCTCATCCCTACTTAATTAAATTGTAAACACAGCTATGTGTGTATTTACAACAAAAACTTTCAAAAAAATTGAACCCATTGTACGGCATTCAATAGGTTAAAGGTTTTACCTCGTTACCCTATTAATATACATTGTTGGAATTTATAAACCTTTCCCTTTGTGTTTTTTTTACATGGAATTGGTTTTATTTGTTGGATTTTAATTTTGCAATTTTTTTGGATATCCTTAATCTATCATCTCCGCGCAAACATTTATTA
>JAFCFP010000049.1 GCA_017608575.1 Candidatus Iainarchaeum sp.
AGTGGCAATAGCCGGCAGGTACTGGAAAGGCGCAAGCTTTAAGAGAAAAAACGTCAAACAGGGATTCAATGTATTGAATTGCGGTTCAGGGATTATTTCCCTAACACAGCTTGAATCAGCTTATAAGGGTTCAGGAGAACCAAAGCCCACCAGCAGCAGTGCAGTGCGATGTGACCAAGGGGATCTTGCTGCCGGCATTGTGGCTTTTTACATTGACAGCATTGAAGGCGGAAAGCTTGAAAAAGTCATAAAGGAAGTGCCTGTTTCTGGCACCAATCAGACAGTTGTGGGCATGTTTTGGAAGCCAAAAGAAGATGACAGGGTTTTAACTGTTCATTTCAAGCTGGCGTTGAGGACTGACACTGGCACTGGAAGAGGCGGCACTTATACACATTGGGTTTCTAACGAAGAAGAATTAAAAGATGAACTTGAAAGAATTTTAAGATTGGATATTGCTAATGAGCTGGTTTCCACTTCGGAGAGAATTGCTTCCTCTGCAGAAGCAAGTGTTACTGCAACACTGCAAAGCTATTATGTTGTTTTTTCTCCGAAAATGGAGCAACAGTTCTCCAAGTTAATAGTTAATGGTTCACGGCTTGGAAGCACTGAAGCAGTTTACACTCGTGCAAATGAATTCTTTTCACTTGAAGACGCTGAAACAGGCAGAAAAATTGAATTTAAACCAGTTTCTGATTTTGAGGGTACAGTTCAATTGGCAGATGGCACTACTAGGAACGTTGTGTATGTTCTTGAATTGTATGGAGTGCAGGCTCCAAGGGATTACTTTGCAAAAATAACATTTGAAACAGAAGCCGGCGAAAGAATCACTTTAAGGCAAAAATGGCGCATTAATGAAGATGGCTCAATTGATGCTTTAAGTGAAGCTGAACAGGTGAGTGAATGAAAAAAGCAATTGTTGTTTTTTTAATTGTCTTGGTTTTGGCAGTGCCCGTTATGGCAGAAAGGGTGTTCACTGAAGCACCCAATGGATTGGGTGACTTCGTTGAAAAAATTTATTCAGAGCAACAACCGAAAACACTTCAACCAGTCATTCCACTGGAATCACAGTCAAGCCAGCAACTAGACGAGGGTGCAAATACTTCAACTGTTTTGAATGGAAACTGCACTCCAAGCATTGAATCGGTTTCATTGAATGGTTCACCTGTTGGAGCTTCAACTGAAATAATTCTATCAAAAGACGGTGGAAATGAGTTAAGCGTTGAAGCAACAATTTCAAGTGAATGCAGTGCTGAAAATGTTTTACTGTTTGTATCGGTTGTTCCAATCTGGAACGAGCGCGGTGGACTCCGTTTTCCCCACCAAGCTGGTTCGTGGGCTGAAGACTGGCTTTCAAAGAATACAAAAACCCTGCTCTCAATTCCAGTAAAAGAATTTTCAAGCCCTCTTAAAGCAGTTCTTTCACAGCAGGATTCTCAATGGTTTTTGGAAAACAGGGCAAGACAAATAGAGGATAATGGATATTTGTTCATTGGCTTACGCACTGACTCTGAGCCAATTGAATGGTCTAACACAGTTAACATAAAAATCAGTGGTTCTCCTGCCACAGAGCAACCTGTTCAGAGCCATTCTGAAACCGAGCAAAGCAGTGAGGGAATCCTTTCACAAGCGCCAAATGGCCTCGGAGACCTTGTTGAAAGGTTTTACTCACAACAGCCAGGTTGTTCTCCCTGCACAACAATACTCCAATGCCTTGCATGCATTGACCAAAAACTCGGCGCAACATTGTTTGGAAACTGGTTGAATGGCTAGGGCATTAAAAAAAGGTTTTGTGAGTGAAAAGCAAAATTTTTCCCTTATTCTTTTTTTTTCTTTTAAGCTCACTGCCTTTTTCTTTTTCCCAGGAATTGCAGTATTGTTTTTCAAACGATGGTCTTGAATATTTTTCCGGCCCAATGGCTTTTGAGAGATTTGGATTTGACAGATTAAAGTTCTCATGGCTGCATTCAAGCGAAGAACCAAATGTTCCATTACAAGAAGCAATTCAACCCAATGATTGCACTGCGCGTTCAGATAATGGAAATGGCTATTACTGTGATGCAACACAGTTTTCAATCCAGTTGACAAAGGATTTAAGATTTATTGAAGATGATTTTCTTCCAGCGGTTTTTGAAGCACCAGTGGAAATAAAAAACGCGGTTTATCCTGCAAAAGTTACTATTTCCAATTTGAGCGAGGTTTACCGCTTGTCAAAGGAACAAATTTCAATTTTTCCAGCAGAACTCGCTTCATTGAATTATTTTGTTTTCTTTGTTGGAAAAGATGGCAATCTCTTGGATTATAGGGATTCAGGGGAATGCAATGCAGATCTTTCATTTGTTAAGAACACAATGATTGAAAAAATAAATTCGCTTGGCTTTGAAAATGCTTTCAGGTTAAACGAACAAGTTGATGAATCACTCAAAGAATGCGGTGAACCTTTTATTCACAGTTCAATTGTGTTAGTGGTTGATGAAAAAACCACACTTCCATTGCTTTCCAGGATTTCAAAAGAGTTCAATGGAAAAAGGTATTTCAGGCTGAACCTCTTAATGGAGCTCTACAACAAAGCTGCAAGCGCTTGCAAGAATGTTGGAGAGTTTGAGGACTGTAATGGGTTTTCAATTGAAAGAAGGCTTGACCCTGTAGGGCAAATGCTTTCAGATAAAGAGATTGAAAGTGGCTTCTGGAAAAAAATTTCTTTTTCCAGAACGCAAAAACGCACTTGGCTGCAAGAGTTTGAATTGCTTTTCAAAAACGCGCACTATGTTGTTGGAGTAAGTAACAATTTTTACTTGCAGGAATTTCCCCAACTCGCGGAATTTGTTAAAAGAAATGCTGCTGAAAGAAAAGATTTAGTTGAAGAATTCAATGCGCCATTCAATGAGTTTTTTCCATGGGGACCCTTTACTGTGAACCTCAAGCAGGACAGCATAAGCAATGATTTTAAGAGTGATTTTCAAAAGGTTTATCCAGGTGAATTAACCGGTGTAAACATTAATGATATTTCCTTCAATTTTTTCGACAATTACTCCCAAGAGTCCAAGGCAAGTGATGGCTTTCAGGCAGGCAAGCATGAAATTGAAATAAAGGCTGTAATTAAAAAAAATGGCGAAAATTATTCCCTTAAAGAAATTGAAATTTCAGCCAAAAAATTCACTCCATTGTTTTCAGTAAACCAAAACTATGCAAGAAATCCATTTTTTTACATGCCGTTTGATGGCAGGCTTGGCACAAGCGCTTTTCTTTTGAACCCAAATCGCAATGGTTATGGGCTTTCCTATTCTGGCAAAAAAAGCATTCCATTGAATGACTATAGCACTTATTTCATTAGAAGCACTTCTGGCAATGGAATTAAAAAATTGAATTATTCCATTAACAATTCCTTCAACAAAGCATGCTTTAATGGAAAAACAATGGAAATCTTTAATGCTTCTGATAACAGTTATTTGCTTGAATTCAATGAAATAATTCCAGCAGCTCTCTCGCTTTACTCCACTTCTGCTGGCACGCTCTACTATCAATATTATAACACTGGTAAAAAATTTTCACCAAGCGATTACGGGCAACAGCAAAGCCTCATTGAATGGAGTGATGGAAGTGATTCACTGCAAAATGTTTCCCTGCCATGTTCGGGTTCACACGAAATAGCTGTAGTTAAAAGAATTCCAAAGGCAATTCCGCAAAGCAATCCAATTAAAGCGATTGCTTTTGTTCCAATTGGAACACAGTTATTAATTGCATGCTTTGATTCTGCTCCAAATGCAATGGCTTCAATTGAACTTTACCGCTTTGATGGAAAACAGGAAAAGCAAACAATTCATGCAAATGAATACATGAAATACAACAATGATTCTGTTTTGTCCCTGTGGAGCAATATTTCAGGGTTTTCCATTGCGCGTTACTTGCAGGAAATTAAAAACGGCAAAATGTGCTTTCATTTGTCTGATGGAATTGGGCAAAGGCTATTGCTTAAATGGAACAAGGATTTCTTTCTCTCCAAGGCTGAGAGCTTACGTGAACTGCCAATTGAATTCAACGGATGCAACAATTCCGGCCTTGAAGAATTATTAAATGGCTATTCACAGAAAGAAATTGAAGCAAGCGATTTCGCGCTTTACCGAAAAAAACAAGCAGAATTTTATGAAATCCCAAACACTCAAAAAGTTCCAGATCCAGCATTAAATGCTTTTTATGGAAACTATTACACCAAACCCGAAATGCAAAAATTAATGTCTTACCTAAAAGAACTGTTTTTTTATTATGCTAACAAGATTAATGCAATGGATTTCCGGGCAATTAAATCAAACACTTCCTTCAATGTTGATTCGGAACTGGCTTTTGCAATTGCTTGGAAGGAAAGCAGGTTCAATCCAAACGCAAAAAGTTACACTGGTGCCAAAGGATTAATGCAGTTAATGAACGCTTCAGCGATTGCCCAGGTAAAAAAATTCGGAATAAATGTCCAAAACCCATACAATGTATGCGAAAACATTCAAGGCGGAATTGCTTACCTTAAATGGTTGTATGACAATATGTGGTGGTGGAACAACGGAGAGCTTTCAAGGCAAGCGTTTGAGGCATTGAGCGAAGAAGAAAAAGAAGAAATAGTAATAACCGCTTACAATAAAGGCAAAACCGGAGTCCAAAACATTCCAAGAAACGCTGGCAGAACTTCTTCAAGCAAAGAAGCACTGCAGGCATTGCGTGCAGATTCCACTTATAAAACATATACAACAGAAATACTTGAATTTCTGTACTCACTAAAAGGCAAAAAATACAGTGTTAACCCACTGGAAGACAATAGCGTTAACGCAATTGAAACGGGTAATTCAGTGAATGCAACTGTTTATGCTGGCGCCGGAGCAATTACAGCCATAGCAGTAAGCGTTTCAATTGTTTTTTACTTTAAAAGAATTAAAGCATAAAAAAATAGAAAAAAAGAGAAAGTGTTACTTTCTCTTTCCTTTTTTAGCTGCTTTTGAATGCCTGCGTGGTTCACCATGCCAGCCTTGTCCTTTGCCTTCTGTTGCTGGCGTTTTTGCATAGGCATAGTATGCAAGCATTACTATTACCACTGCAACAATCGCCAAGAATAACAATATCAACAGGTTGACAGTGCTTGGAGCCAGCCCCACAAAAGTGCTGCCAATTGTTGCGGTTGCTGGTGGGCTTTCCACTGGTGTTTCTTGGGGAGTTGGAGTTGCTGGTTTTTCTTCCACAAGGCTTACTTTAACTGTTTGTTCAAGCTGGCCTTTATTGGTTTTAATTGATAGAGGTAATTCAACTTCATTTTTATCAAAGCCTTTTCCAAGGTTCAATGTTGCTGTCACTGTTTTTTCTTGTCCTCTTTCAAGGGAAAAAGGCTCAATGTCGAATTTGGCATTGTATGCAGTGGAAGAAATTCCCGAAATGTTTAATGCGCAATTACCGGTGTTTTTGAGTGTTACTTTTACTTTCACTGTTTTTTCCTGTGTGATTATTGTTTTTTCCAGTTCAGAGCCAGCTTCAAGGCTTGGCTTTTCGCTTTCGGATTTTTTAACTGTAATTTTTATTGGTTGTTCTTTTGAGTAATCTCTTGCTTTTACTGATAACACTGCTTTATAATCTCCTTCCTCTGTTCCCAAAGGCGGTGTTATATACACATAAAATTCTTTTTTTTCACCTGCTTTTAAGGAAAAACTTGAAGGTTCAACTGAAACCCAGTCAATTTTATTCTCTGTCACGCTTACTTCTTGGTCCATTGTGCCAATATTCTTTGCAATTAAAGTTAGTACTTTTTCCCATTGGCATATTCGCTTGCTTATTGTTATTTCAATTGGTTTTGTAGCTCCATCATAGTCAACGCTCAATGCATAACAATCGTTTAATTTAAAAGAATAGGTTTTTGAAACAGTGAAATTTGGTGAAACAATTTTCAAAGAGAATTCCTTGTTCCCTGGTTTTTCTTTTGACAAATCAATGTCCACCGTGGCTTTCTTTGACTCGTTTGGTCTCAAAGTAATTGTTTTTGGGTTAACTGTTGCATTCAATCCATCCACGCTTAAAGAAAAACTTATTTCGTTTTCTTTTGTGTTCTCCAATGAAAACTCGTAAGAAAGAGGGTTTTCAATGCATGCTTTTTCCACTCCTTTTGTTTTTTCTACTGAAACCTCGAAGCAGTCTTCTAAGTACACTTTTAATTCAGCACTGCTTGTTTTTCCGAATTTAGTGGATTTAGCAATAATGGTTGCATTATATTCTCCTTCACTGGCATTGCTTTTTGATACAAGCAGGTGCACTTTTTTCTTTTCGCCTGCTTTGAGCTGTATGGCTTTTTCCTTTAAATGCATCCATGAAGGTCCTTTAAGTGAAAGGCTTAATTCATCACTTGCTCTTCCCTTGTTTTCAATTGTTATTTCTTTTTCACTGCTTAAATCATTGCATACACTGAAAGACCTTTCTTCTTCTGTTCCAATTTCAATAAATTGCTTGTCAACTATTTTTACTGTAACCGTTCCAGAGTATTCGCCCAATTTCTGGTTGCATGGAGGCTGAATGAACATTTTTATTTCCCTTTCAGCATTCTTTTCAAGTGAAAACTCTTTTGTAGCAAGGTCGATCCACTCTTCGCTAATACCACTTGTTTCTAGGCGATAGTCTTCCGGTATTTGGCTTTGGCTTTGGTTCTTTACTGTTATTGTCAAGTCCTTTTTTTCACATTGACCTATTTCAAGGAGTTCGGGCTCAATGCTGAGCGACATCTTTCTGCTGTCATTTACCTTAAAGGAAAGCTTTTGAGTGAAATTTTCACCGCCTTCAACTTTAAGACCAATTGAATATTCTCCTGGCAGAGTGCAACAGCATGGTTTTATGAATGCAGGCAGTTCCTTGGCTTCCCCGGCACCAAGTTGAAAAACAACAGGCCCTGCATTATCTTTTGTTCCTTCGGGAAGACCAATCCATTTTGCGTTTAAGTTTATCCATTCCACTCCATCACCTATAGCTGTAATTTTATAGCTTTTTGTGCTCGCGGAAGTGTTCTGGAAAACATATGTTTCTTTGGTTATCTCAAAGCAATCCCCTTCTAATGAAAAACTGCCTTGAGTGAAAGGAGCTTTCACTCCAAGACCGAAGAGAATCAATAAAATTCCCAAAATTGTGAATTTGTTTAATGCTTTCATTCTAAATTACCTCCTCCGCCATACTGGTATTGAGTTCCTTGAATGCCATCTTGGAGCAATAACTCCAAGCACAAGCAATACAAGAATTATTATGAGTAAAATAATTAAGCCCATTCCAGCAATTGGTGCAAGGGACACAAGTCCAGCCATTGCTGTTGCAAGAGTTTTTTGCAGGTTTGGTTTTTCTTCAGCAGTTTCTTCGCTGACAATTAATTTAAGTTTTTTCACTGTTTTGTTTCCATCAAATAGTAAAACAATGTTGGCGTCATAGTATCCTTCTTTCACGTCTTCTGACGCAGAAATTTTTTGCATTATTGTTTGTGTTTTTCCCTTAGCTAAAGAGAATTTCCTTTCAGTAGTGGAAAAACCTTCAGGCAATTCAAATTCAAGTCCTATGTCTGTGAGGTCTTCTCCTGTAAAGTTTGTAACCTTTAAGGAAATGTTTTTATCTTTTCCACTTGAAAGAACTGCTTGTGATGGATAAGACGTAAACACTAATCCGTAAAGCTCTCCTCCTGGCAGGATGGGTTTTTCTTTCACCACAGTGAAATTCAATGTTTTTGCATAAACCTCGGAGTTTTCAATTATTGCAGTGATTTCATAACTTCCAAGTTCTGC
>JAFCFP010000006.1 GCA_017608575.1 Candidatus Iainarchaeum sp.
ATAGCAATCACTGCAAAACTGAACAGCAAACAAGTGCTCAGCGACTCATTAAAAGTGTTCAAGGAAGAAAAGGAAAAAAAATACTGCTTTGAAGCTAAAGACCTCAATGAAAAAAACATTGTTGAAGTAACAGCCGGAAAAGAAAAACTGTTTTACCACTTAAAAAAAGGCATTAAAACCAAAACAAAGCCCGAAATAAAAATAGAAAAAATAGAAAAAAACACACTCTACTTATACATAAAAAATTTTTCTTTGCAGGAATACACTCCAATAGAAATATTTGTAAATAACCAATTAGACCACCGCGTTTATCCAACAAAAAAAGAACAACACTTTGAAGAAAAAATTTCATTAAAGCCTGGCAAAAACACTGTGCAATTAAAATTCATGGGACAAAGCAATGAAATTGATTTTTTTAACAATGAACACTTTTCAATGAATCCATTTATTGGAATTCCTTTTTTTCTATTCGGGCTTTTTGTATTCATGGGGTTTGTTTTTTCAAAAAGAAACTTTTTTGAAAAAATCGCTCTCTCTTTTACTGCACTGCTTTCACTCTTCATTGCTGACATGCTGTTTCTTGATTTTTTTGGATTGCTGCATCCAATGGATTTTTCAATTGCAGTGTTCACTGACTTTATTTTAATAATGCTTCTTTTCAGAAAAAATTTTTCTCTTTCAAAACTTTCACTCAAAAAAGAAGAAATTCCATTCAGTGCATTAATTGCTGTTTTTCTCATAGTTTTTTGTTCAATTGCAGTCCATCTTTTTACACCATCTTATTTCACTCACTTTAATGTTTACTATGAAAGGCAGTCAAACTTTATTTCAGAAAACGGTTTTATTCCAAGAAGTGACAGTTTGAGTTATTTGGGCAGGAACTTTTCATTCGTTCCAGGCTATTTTCTTATTGAAGGCGCTTTGTCCCTTTTGACAGGGCTTCAAGGAAAGGAATTATTTGCATTAACCCTGGCAATTTCAAACGTTTTTCTTTTCTTTTCATGCCTTTTCTTTGCAAGAACGCTCAAATTCTCAAAAGAGCATTCAATGCTCTTCTTTGTTTTTCTTAGCACGAGCACTTTTATTTTTTCAATGCTCACAGTCACGCCAAGACATGCAATTGCGCTTTCATTCCTTTTAACAACCATTGCTTTGCTGTTAAAATACAAAAACAAAATAACAACTGCATTGCTTTTAGCGCTAACAGGGTTCATTCAAATTCCAGCCCTGTTATGGTTTGCTTTTATTGCTCCAAGCGTTCAAAAGAAAACCGAGTGGAAGCCATTCGTTAAAACATTTGCAATTGGATTAATTGCCTTCGCTGTGCTTTTTTTGCCAGTGCTTTTGGCAAATGGCTTTCCACAGCAATCAAGGCCAACAGAATGGGGTTATTTAATAAGACTACCATTGCCATTTGTGTTAAGTGATTTGGGAATTCTTTTCATTTTGTTCGCTTCCACAACCATTTTGCTTTTATTCAATGCATGGCTGGGAAAAAAATGGAAAGACAAATTCGCAAAAAAACTGTTTTGCATTGCCCTGATCAGCATCCCCATACAAGCAATTATTAGTTCAAGATGGAACCTTGTCTCATCAGTAATAATTGCTCTCTTTCTAACCAGTGTAATTTCTGCCAATAAAAAAACCGCGCAAGAATTTTATTCCGCAATTGCGGGAATTATTTTGCTTGGTTTATACATTGCCTTTTTGAGTTTTCCCTCTTTCACTTTAACCGAGCAAACAATTGCACCAATGCAATTCCTGAAACAAAACACTTCAACACAAGAATTCGTCCTTGCAGACCCCTTTTACAGTCATGCAATTGCATTCATTTCCAAGAGAGGAACCCTCGCTGACTTATGCGTTGAATACGCGGATGAACAAAAACTAGCTGATTCATATGAATTCCTGAAAACAGGAAACACTTCAATTCTGAAAAAATACCACATTAACACAGTATTCAACAATAAGAGAATAATTAATGAAAAAGTAGTCGACAACAAGCCAGCGGAAAAAGACATTGAGTTCCCAGAACTTGAAAAGATTTATGCAAACGAACAATTCTTTGTCCACAGGAAAATAAGTTAAAATCTTCCGCACACTAATTGTTTTATGGATTTGCAGGCAGAGCAAGACAAAAAAGCAAGCCTTTTAGGCAGAGCCAAAAACGTTGAAAAACAATTGTTTCGCTTAAAAAAAATCCAAAAAGAAGAAAAAGAAAAAAGCAATGCATTAAACGAATTGGTAAGCGAATTGGAAAAAATAAGGGAAACCATCCTTGAAAACACTGAAGCAAAAAAAGCCCTTGAAAAAACAGTTGAAGAAAGCCAATTAGTACAGCTTTTTTCAGAAATAAAAAAAGAACTCGCAAGAGAAGAAAAAGAACTCAGGGAAACAAACTGGAAGCTTGCAGAACTCTCACCAATACTTGAAGAATTCAGAAACCAGAGAGAATACTGCTTTGAAAACAGTCAGTCAGCCATTGAGTTTTTCAGCACAGCATTAGAGCATTACTCAATTGAAAAAGTAAAATTTCAAATTGAAATAATGGGCATTGTTGATCCACAGGGGTTGGAGGAAAAATTCAATGTTGTGAAAAAGGGAACAGCATATGAAGCAAGCACCAACTCCATAGAACCACTAATCCACTACCTTAAAAAAAACGGAATAAAAAAAGGCTTCGTGTTTTCAAGCGAATTATTCAAAGCAAACTGGAAAGCGGAAAAAAACCTATTAGTAAAAGCAGAAAAAAACATCCTCAAACAATTGGACAGCATTGCAATCCAGTTCAGCGCAAAATACTCTTAAAATCAATAAGGCATTGCTGAAGCAGTAACGCTTGCATCCCAACTCAAACGCGGTCTCACTTTTACAAGCCACAATTTTTCAGTGTTGTCATCCAATATGAGTGCAAAACCGCGGCCACGCGGCATTTCATGGAAATATTTATCAAAATCACTATACATATAGCTTGGCCTCAAAGCACTAACTGCCTGAATATCCATTTGGGAAGTCATTCTGTGAGCAATAAACAAATCACACTGGGAAATAGCATCAGGGTGCAATTTGTTGGGACGCTGTGTTGCCAACACCAAGCCAAGCCCTGGCTGCCTGCCAACGCGAACCCATTCAAGCAAAACCTGCAGTGAAAGACTTTGCTCATCTTTGGGCATAAACATGTGAGCTTCATCAACAAACATCCAAATCAAGGGCATTTTGCTTTCCCTTTTCTCTCCTGCAATTAATTTTGATTCCTCGCTTTTTCTGTAAAGCATTCTTTGCTCGAACAATTTTTTGCCCAAAATCGCTACAACCAAGTCCCTGGTTCCTTCCATTCCAATTGCCTGCCTGTAAGCTGAAACATCAATTACATTGATTGTCCCAGGCTTTACAAGGTCAGGAATGGAAGTGCCCTCTTTTTCAATCAAACCCCATTGCTTTGCCAAGAGAAGCCTTCCAATAACAGCTTCCTTTACCTTTTCTGGGGCCTTTTTTTCACTGCGAACAGCCTCAATTAATTCATCTATTCCAAACTGTTTGCCTGAATCCTTCAATTCATCAACCACTTTTCCAAGAAGCACTCCCTCTGAATCCTTCCATGAAAGCCTGAATAAAGTCATCCATTCCATTCCCTCTAACTCAGAGGCCTTTAATGTGAAAGCACCATCAACTGGAATTCTGTGCTCTTGGTAAAAAGAAAGCCTTCCTTTGGGAACAAAAACCCGCACCCCAGTGCTTGCAGGCTTCAAGCCCCATCCCCCTATTTCTGAAACATTTTTTTTGTCAGGAATCTTCAAAGACCAAAAAATTCCAACAGTGTCAATTACAATAACACTCAAGCGCTGTCTGATAGAAAAAGGCAAGCGCGCCATTTCCTCCATTAAAACAGCCATTGAATAACTCTTTCCATAACCGCGTTTTCCGCAAATAAGAATTAAATGCGGTTCAGCCAAATCAATTAATACCTTTCTTCCAAGCACTGGGTTCTGACCAGAAGACATTACCACTTTTCCAAAAAACGCTGTTCCCTGCGAACCATACTTTTCAATGCTCTCATTACTCCTTCCAAGGATTGCTTCATCTTCGTGCACTAAAGCCATAAACTAACTACACCCTTATGATATTTAAATCTTTTTTCCCTAACAATAACGGAAATTTGCGAGTTGAAGCAAATGAATAAACTTGAACAAAAAGAAGAAGAACTTAGAATGTTCATTAAAAGAATTGATTCAGAAATCCAAAAATTCACCAAATTAAAGGAAAACATTTGCTCCAAAAAATCAAGCGTTGAAACCTCGCTTCGCAAACTAAACCTTGAACCCGTGCCAATACGCATTGAGCCAAGCCCTAATTCAAACAGAAACCTTGAAAGAGAAATAGAAGAATACTTGCTTGAATTGAACAAAATGAAAAACTATATTAACACAAAACTAAAAGCCGTACTAAAAGAAGAACAATTGCTTGAATCCTTAAAAAAGCGCTTTGGGGAAAGCGTTGACATAAAAAAAGCAAAAGAAGGCGATTTTGAAATAACCTATTATGACAACGAATCCGAGTTTACGGGAAACGAATTAAACAAAAGCAAAAAATCCCTCCAAGAAATGAAAAAAGCAATTGACAAAATAGAACTCTGATTTTTTCACCAATAAAAATCAAGATAAGCAAAAAAACAAGCAAATGCACAGCACATAAAAACAGGCAAAGGAGGGGGAAGAGCAAAGAAAGGTTAGGGAAAGGGGGCTTTTTGGGAGAAAGGCAAAACCGTTAAGAGGAAACAAGAAGGGTGGTTGGGATCTTAACGGAAGTGTTGAGAGCAAAGAGGCAATTATTTCTTTGCCAAGTACATTACCTTTCTTCCAGCCCTAACCTTTCTCAAATGCCCTTCCCGGTAAAGTTTGTTTAAGCGTTGGGATGCAGCATTCAATCCTTTGTAGGACAATACCTCCATAATTTCTTTTGCACTGGCCATTCCACGCGTTTCAATGAAGTCCATTATTTTTTGGTCGGCTTCAGGCAAAATCACTGCTTCTTTTGGATGCCTGCTTTGGCCTGCGCCCATGAGTGGTTCGATTTTCTTTTTTTCTTCTCTGGCTAATTCCAGTCTTGCAAGCCTTTGGTTTATTTCATCCAGTAAAGCATTTGTTTTCTCGCGTTCTTTTGCCAATGCAAACAACAGCAAAGACAAAAATAAGGGATCATTTGCATGCTTGGCTATTTCCCTTACATCCTGGGTGTGCTGGGCGAATTCAGGACTCAGCTTTTCAATTACATCATTTAAGCTGCTGTCATTTGCCTTAAAAGAATCATGACCCCTCATGTACTATCATGATTGTATCATGATATTTAAATACTTTTCGGTTCTGAGCCTCGAACCAGGGAAAGAAACAGAATTAATAAAGCAAACAACCATTTTTTCCCTTACTGGATTAAATATAGAGGAAAAACCTTTTATTCTTTGGGGGAATTACTCTTTTACTATGGCCAAAAAAGACCTCCTAAAAAGCGATTACACCCAAAGACATTTGGTGCATATCTATGAAGCAAGCGCAAAAGCATGGCATAATGCAGGCATGGACAAAATTTTTGGCAATCTCCAAATTGGAAGCAGTCGCAGAGATTTCCCTGTCCATGTTTCCGGTCCCGAATTTCTAATTATTTTTCCCCAAAACGCCCAAAAAGTAGTTAGAAAACTGAAAAAAGGTCAACACGCAAGCATTGGCGGTTTCTGTTTTTTGCATTATGGAATGATTACTGCAAGCAAAAGAGTAACAGACAGAAATGGCAACAAGTTCACAGTGCATTTAGACCTAAGCGCCCCCCTTCCAAAGGATGTTTTTCCAAGCGGAAAACCTCTGCAGAGCTCCCAGTACAAAAGACTCAACGGCGCTAAACTTGGCAACACTGGCTGGAAACTACACGTTCCAGGCATTAACCAAGGAGTGCCATTGGAAGTGATTGTTAAAACCCTGCGCTATTTTGAAATAGCGCGCTCAACAGGCACCAATCTTGTTCTAATGATTCCAACCCATGAATACATTGCCGCTACAATCCCCAACATGCAGCTCCTAAACATGCCCCCTGAAGCAGAAGCAATGGCAAGAAATGCCCTCATTAAAATTGGAAGGAATTATGCCGACACCTTTCATAGAATGAATGCCGAATTTTTTCCAGATGTTAATCTCAGAATTATATTAACCCATAATCCAAAGTTCAGAGCTGAAATAAACAGCTTTGCAAGAAAACACCCAAAATTGATGAAAATGGAAACCACTGTTGGTGACGGCTTCATTGTAGATGCCACTCCAGCACAGAGAAAGGCAATAAGAGAATTGTGGGCAAAAGAGTCCCTTGCGTACAAAAAACTTTTCTCTTATATTTTTGCAAGCAGTGAGCCAATGATTTTTATGCTGCACGCAAGGGACATTGATGGTTATCCCCTTGAAGGAATACAGGTTGCAGAAAAGACTGTTGGCAGAAAAAACCTTGAAAGAAACATACTGTTTTTGGGAATCCCGGGAGCGCCAGTTGTTGCAATAAAAGACGCTTGGCCGCATTTGCAAACCGGCAAATTTGGAAAAGACTCCAAGAAGTTAGGTGGTAGAGATCACGCTCTTCCCAAGGACATAGATGCAAGAGCCGACGCCTATTTTGGAAGACGTGGTGAAAAGGCTTACACTAAAAAATTTCCAACCCATTTCGGCGAAGGAATGCGCCAAGGCGGGGGAAGATGTCCCGCCTATACTTATGTTAGAACAATTGGCCCATATGTAGGCGTTACAGAGAAAACCGGGCACAAAGTATTGCGTGCCCTGGGAAAATGCAATGCCAACACCTCGCACAGGGAATGCCACACATTGTTTAGAGAAACACACCAGAGATTAAAAAGAGCAATACATCCCCCACAACAAAAACGAAGAACACAACAGCATGCAAGACGCTAACATCTAAAATCAAAAAAAAAGAAAAAAAAAGGCAAAAGAAGGTCTGCCGCAAAGAGCAGTTTTATTTTGTTATTTTTATTTCAATTGCAGAAACCTTCAAGGGCTTGCCTTCCTCTGAACTGATTTCCTCTGTGGAAGTGGTGATGTCGCTAATCTTTGCATCTGTAATGAATTTGTTTCTCACTATTTCCGCTACGTCAACAGCCCTGCTAATGGCTTTGCCGCGCGCCTTCACTATTACCTCCTTTGCTCCCTGGTTCATTTGTGTAACAACAGCCAGCACATAGGCCATTGTTCCTTTTTTTCCAACAAAGACAACATTGTCGTCTGCCATTTTCTGCACCTCCAATTTTACTGTTATATTGAATTGCTGTTAACATCAACGCAGGTATTCAAGTGTCTTCTCAAATACACCGCGGGTTAAAGCCGGGTCATAGTTGAAATACACACATTTTCCCAGCAACAATCTCTTTTCCACAATTCCCGTGTAATAATCTGCTTTTCTGACATTTTGAATAAAAGCTATTTCGTTACCAATCGGTGCTACTGCAAATGTTTTGAAATTAATTTTGGACATTTTTGGGTCAGCTGGAATAACCTCGATTCCCTGCATTACTGGATGGTCAAAATCAGTCCTCCACAATTCACCAGTAACACTAATCTGCTTCGTGCAAGACGGAACACCCTCTCTGTCTCTAACGCATTCCACTGGCACTACATCACCCAGGTTTGCCTTCCATCCAATTATGCCTGGTGAATCCTTTCTATAAATTCCAGAATTTCCAACAACAATGAGTTTGCCGCCCTTTTTAACGTATTCACGCAATGCTTCTCCAACCTGTCTTGGCAGGAACTTATCACTTTGACCTGTTTGGTCAAGCATTACAATATCATACTGGGCTAATTGCTCGTTAGGACTAGCAGTCAAAGAATAAGCACTCCTGACATTGTATTGCACCAAATCCTTATCTTCATCAAGTATTGCAATAACGCCATGGCTTGGCGAGCCAATTACAAGCATTCTAATTGGCCCTGTTTTGGTAATAAACGGAATGTCAATAATTCCCAAAGCACCAGCAGCAACCACTCCAATCAATATAATTAAAATCAAGGGAATAAGCCCTTCAAAGTGGTATCCAAGCTTTGACCTCAAACCACCACCAGGCATTGCTGGCGGCAAATCTCCACCTTCATCCTCGTACATTACCACACCCTTCAAAGTTTTTTTAACTTTTTTAAATTAATGTGTTAATATTATTATTTTAGTGTTGTTTTTCTTTTTATTCTTTTTGCTTTGCTTTCAAAGCAACTTCAACAATATTTATTGATTCCATAGTTTAAAAACCTTTTCTTCTCGCATTCCACACCAAAATCCTGTTTTTTTGCAAGAGTTTTTCCTGCTTAAAAAAACTTTTTTATTTTCATATGTGGCAATAATTATGGTGTTCTTTTGCCTCAAAAAAGCCGCAGACAAAAAAAGAGAGAAAGGGATGAAAAACGCAAGCGGCAGCACCTTAAAAGAATTGGCAGTGGAACCACTTCTTTTGGAAGCAGCCATTCTTATCCTTATCCAACAAGAACCCATCACGTGATTCCAAAGAAAAAACCTTATCCGCGGGAAATAAAAGAAAAAGTCCTAACAGCATTGACAGAAAAAGCCAAGGCAGTGAACTCATTCAGGGAATACAGCAAAGTGCGAAGAGCACTTGAAACCGCTTTCAGAAGAGGAGCTCTAACCAAAAGCCAAGCCGAACAAATAAAAACAGCACTAAAGCCATTTGAAGAAAAACTCAAAGCAAAAAAAGCCCCACCAACACAAACAGTCCAAAGAAATGGAACAGGCAAACCAAAAACAGAGCCAGCGCTCAGACAACCACAAACCAGTGCAGCAATAAAAAGAAGCCCAAAGCATGAACGCTCAAGGGTTTTTGGAGTAAAGCTTTCATGGCTCGAACCAAAGCTTGAAAAAAAGGCAGAAGAAATAATTGAAGAACACCAAAAAAGACAGGCGCGAAAAAACCCCTTTGGTTTTCAGCGTGAAATAAGCCACTGGGAAGCAGTTAACAGAGCATACGGTGCTTACCTACAAGGAACCTTCTTCGAACCATTATGGAAGGTTTATTTCCACAATGCCTTAAGCAATGTGAGAAAAGTTGAAGAAAAAGCCAGAAGCTGGCTTTCGTCTGCAGATGAAAGCACAGTGCAAAGAGTTCAAAGGCATTTTAACTGGAAAACATTTCACGTTGGAATGGACAAAGCAATAAGGCATTTTGGAGAAGAAAACCTTAAAGCACTTGCAAGAATGGCCAAAAACGCAAAAAAAGCAGGCACAAAATTCTCCGAGTTTACTCCCCTCGAGGACCACATTGAAATAACATTTGGAAGGGATTGGAAAAAAACAAGAATTGCAATTGAGGGAATGGAAAACGGAAAAATAACAAAACTCGGAACTCCACTCAAATATGATATGCAATGGCTTGACTTAATGGGCCCGGGCGAAATTAAACTCCTAGAAAAAGAAGAAAAAACACCTGAAAAGCAAAGAGAATTCAGGGAAGCAATGGACTTTCTGAACAGCTTAGTTTAACCAAAACAAAAGCAACAATCAACCATAAACCATTGCCAAGTACATGTTTTCAAGTAGTGAAGTGTAACGGTGTTGTGGTGAAATTTCTTCATTCAAAAAATACTCCGGCGGCAAAGCGTAATAGGCAACGTTTTGTCCCATTCTCAACCCAAAAAGCCTTGACTTTGAATTGGTAATAATTAAAGGCAAATTATTCCCATAATTCTCTCCATTGACAACAAAATTGCTCAAAAAATCAATTGTCATAACAATTGTACTAGTGCCAGTATTAAGCGGTTTCACAATTGCAAAATCCTCTCCCTTGGTTATGCAAAACTGGTTGCCTGAACCAAACCCATATACAAGCCTGTTGTCAGTGGAAACAGGGTTAAGCAAGCCAACACAGTTTTCGCCTTCTTCACGGCATTGGCGTAATGCACAATAATTTCCAATGTATTCAACACCTAACAGTTTATCCAACCGCACAGCCTTGTTTTCAAACTTTCTCGCCCAAGGACCAATTATTTTATGCTCTGCATTGGAGTCAACTGAAATTTCATCCTCGTGCAAAAAATTCTTTGAATCAACAAGTTCAGTGCCAGCATCACCAGTCCAAACAAGCTTGCCGCCAAAATTAGCATAATCAATAAACATTTTAACCTTCTCAGTGCTCATTTTCTTGCATTTTTCAACAATAACCAAGTCATACTCTTTAAGGTTGCCAGCATTAACATACTCAATATTCAACAAAGTGGGCCTCACTCCAAGGCTTCTCGGATTAGCCATTTTTTGCTGCAACAATTCAGGGCTACCCAAGCCGGATTCACCGAAAACAACTGCAACCTTTGGCCGCCCCATGATTCCGTAATAAGCATCACACCACCCAGGAATAACAGAACAACGCATTGTGCCAGTCCAAGTTAGAACAAACAATAGAACAAAAACAAGCACTAAAAGAACCATTACATGAATAGCATCCCTTACAAGGTTCCTGTCCAAAAACATTGCAACCAACACAAAAAATTTATAATTCCTCGCATTTAATATTATTGTATTGAGACTTTAAAAAGGTAATCAAAATGGTGAAATTAATAAAAGGAAAGAGAACAACAGGTCCAAGTTCAGCCATTGGATTAATGAGGTTTTTTGACGCTGACACAAAATCCCCAAAGCTATCCCCAGAATTTATAATGGGAGCAATATTTGTAGTAATCGCTTTAGTGCTCATTGCAAGAATCATATTCTAATTTCTTTTTTATTCCTTTAATTCAATGAAAAAAGAGCGCTCTAACAATTTTTTCAATTCGCCCTTTTTTTCCTTCAAGCAAGTGTTTGTTTCCATTTCAAGTTTTTTGGAAAACTTTTTAAGAAAAACTGCATCGCTTGAAGAAATAAAAAGAGTTGCTTTTTGTCCGGGCATTAAGCCTTTTTCCTTTCGCATTGATTGAATCTTGCGAACCAATTCGCGGAATTCCGCTTCATCAAACAATTCAGGGGAACGCACTGTCTCCAAAAAAACCTCAACACCCACATCAAGTTTTTTTGAAGCAAACTCGCCTCTTGGTGCACTAGAGCTTTCACGCACTTCCATTACATTGCCCATTGTTGCAACAACGCTTTTAAGGTTCTTAATCTCATTGCCTTTTTTTGTTTTAATTACAACCGATTTAAGAGGCCATCTCCTCCGCAATGAATTCTCTTCCCTTAAAGCCAGCACTGCTTGAACAACTCCAAGCACTAAATCCATTTCCTTTTCCAATTCCAAATCAATAAATTTTTCACTAGCTTCAGGCAAGGAATGCAAATGAATGCTTTCCTCTTTCAAAGAACCCTTGAATTCCAAGTACACAAACTCAACGATATGTGGAACAATCGGCGCACTCAACTTAAGCAAGTCAAACAAAACAGAACTCATTAATCCTGACAACAATTCTTTTTCAGAATCAATTCTGCCGCGAATGAGTTTAATGTAAGTCCTGCTCAAATCCTCCAATACAAATTTTTCAATCGCTGAAACCGCTTCATAAAATTTGTAAGAATTAAAAGCATTCAACACTTTTACTGAAAGTGAATTAATTCTGCTTAAAATCCAACGGTCCTCTGCTTTCAACCTGGAAAAATCAATCTCTGTTTTGCCAAAATCAATATTCAAATAAAGCGAAGCAAAATTGAAAGAATTCCAAAAAATGTTAAAAAATCGCTTAATGTCATTAAAAAAACGCCAGTCAAAGTGCAAGTCATCTCCTCTTGAATTCTGCACAATATAATAACGCAAATAATCACGGTTGTATTTTTCAATCACTTCCCTTGGTGTTACAACATTGCCCTTGCTCTTGCTCATTTTTTCCCTTTTGTCCACATCCAAAACCATGCCATGGGTTGCAATGTTTTTAAATGGCGCGCAATCAAAACAAATAACGCTTGTAATCAACTGCGAATTCCACCAGCCACGGAATTGATCAGTGCCCTCCAAATTGAAATCCGCTGGCCAAAACTTGCCAAATAACACTGAATCCTGTGGAAACCCGAGAGCCGCCCAGCTTGAAACACCTGAATCAAACCACACATCCAATACCTCTGGAACACGCTTCATTGTTCCACCGCAATCACACTCGAATTCAATGGCATCAATGTATGGCTTGTGCAAATCAATTCCTTGAGGCACACTTGCTTTTTTTGCCAGCTCTGAAAGAGAGCCAAAAACCTCAATTCTCTCGCACTTATTGCATTTCCAAATAGGCAAAGGCGTACCCCAATACCTGTTCCTTGAAACCGGCCAGTCACTCAGTGATTCAAGCCAGTTATGCATTCTTGTCTGCATCCATTCAGGAACCCAGTTCACTTTTTTGTTTTCATCTATTAGTTTTTGCTGGATTTCACTAACTTTAAAAAACCACTGCGGTGTAGAAATCATCAACAATGGAGACTTGCACCGCCAGCAAACAGGGTAATCATGGGTATAAGGGTGCCTGTAAACCAAGTGCTCTGATTTTTCCAAATCGGAAACAATTTCACTGTCAACAACTCGTGCAATCTTGCCGGCATATTTTCCAGCTTCCTTTGTCATTGCACCATTCAATGAAACAGGACTTAACGCAGGCAAGCCATTTTTTTGCCCAACCTCAAAATCCTCGCGTCCATGTCCTGGAGCCACATGCACCAAGCCAGTGCCTTCATCCAAATTAACATAGCGTTCGCTTAAAACAACACGATAAGCGCCTTTTAATTCCTCTTTTGAAAAAGCAAGGTTTTTTGAAAGTGGGTTTTCATACTCCATTCCCTCTAATTCTTTGCCTTGAACGGTTTTTTCAATTGTATAACCTGCTTCCAGTGCATCCATTAATTCCTGCACTTTTTCCTCTGCAATAATCCATGTTTCCCCATTGCTCATTTTGACAAAAGCATACAAAAATTTTGGGTGAACCATTATTCCAGTGTTAGCCGGCAGAGTCCAAGGCGTAGTAGTCCAAATAACAAAAAACGTTTTCTCAAAACCCTTAACCGGAAACTTCACATAAACAGCTTCATCGGTTTGCTTAACGTATTCAATTTCATTGTATGCAACAGCAGTGCCACAATGCGGGCAAACATGCACTGAATACTTTCCCAAATACAGCAATCCTTTTTCCTCTGCCTTTTTAAAAGTCCACCAAATTGCTTCAATGTATTCGTTCCGCAGCGTGAGATAAGGGTTCTCCCAATCCATCCACACGCCCAAATCCTCAAATTCAGCATTCATTGAATCAATAAATTGAGTTGCATACTTTCTGCATTCTTCAACAAATTCAGCAATTCCAAACCTTTCAATCTCTTGTTTTTCCTTAAAACCAAGCTGTTTTTCAACACGGTTTTCAATTGGCAAGCCATGTGTATCATAACCCGGCCTGTCAAAAACATTAAAGCCCTGCATTCTCTTGGAACGCAAGGCTACATCCTTCAATATTTTATTCAACGCTGTACCCATGTGAATGTGGCCAGTTGCATAAGGCGGTCCATCCATAAAATAAAAATGCTTCTCGCTTTCAGAGTTCTTTAAACGCGCTTTTTTTGGAATGCCGTGCTTTTTCCAAAAAGCCTTTATTTTGTTTTCCTCTTCAAGCGAGTAATGCTTCAACAGTTTGCCCATGAAAACCACTACCATAAAAAAATTCAAGCCGCTCAATTGAGCCATTAAAAGCAGCCTGTATTTCTAAATGTGTGCCCACAAAAAGTTTTAAATTTTGTGATTTCTGCGATTAAGGGCGATAAAAGTCCAAAACAATTGGTTTATCACGCTTGGAAGTTCTTTGCTGTTTTTTTAAAGCAAAAGCCATTAAAAGCAAGCCAGCAAAACTCAAAAAAATCACCCAAACCGCAAAACCAGAAAAACAAGCAAGGTCAAAAGAACTCAGCCCACTGCTTTCATTCTGCTGGCAACAAGAAATGCCATTAAAAGCAATCCAAAAGCCAGCAAAAATAAAAATTAATGCAAAAACCCTTAAAGCCTTAAAAGCATTCATAATGCTAATAAAAAAAAAGTAAAAGTATTTAAACCAACACCAACCAACAAATATTAAGTAAACAAAAGGTGAAGAAATGCCAAAAAGAAGAAAGGGAAACATTATAAGAAAAGGAAGAAAATCTGAAAACCCGCGCAGGATTGTCCACAATTATTTGCGCAAAGCATGTGGGCATTTCTGTGGAATGCCCTCAAAAACACCGCCCAAAGCGTTTGCTGACTCGCTTATTGCAGCAATAAGAGGCAACCATATAAGCAAAGCCAATGCCTTGCACTTTCTACCAGAACAAGCAAAACGCTTGGGTTTAACCAGCAAACAAGTGGGAATAATTAAATCCATTGTGGAAAAAGAAATATAAACAATCAAGCCCCAAAGTGGGCACGGGAGGATTTGAACCCCCGACCGATGGTGTATAAGACCATTGCTCTGCCGGACTGAGCTACGTGCCCTCTAATTCAATGCAGTTGCCTAAAGCAATTACATCAAATGCAATAATTAAATAAAAGAAAAGAATAAAAAAAGCAACAATTTTTACGCGGGTTACTGCTGTTCTGTTTCGCTTAAATTGTTGGATTCATTCACTTCAGTAATTTCCTGTTCTGCTTCCTTTAATTCACCATAACGGCCAATGTTCAACCTTAGAGAATTCTTGAACAGTGAAGTGTAACCATTCACTATATTGTATGTTTTTCCATCCTGGACTTTTTCAATGTCATCATCCCACAACGTAAGCAACACTGTACCAGTTGCATCTCCAACAACCGCTTCAGTTACCTTGTGCGTGGAATCATCGAGCTTGGATGTTACCTCTCTCACTTCGTTTTTTCTCAAAGCCTTCACTGTAATGTTGACCTTTTTTTGGTATGGCCTCAATTGTTCGACATTCATTAAAATTTCCTCCTTTTGAAAGTTTTCATTGTGTGGCTGTACACAACAGTAAAACCCTTGCGGGAATATTTATTTAAAATTGACGGAGCCAGAAAAAGGAATAAAAAAAATAAAAAAAAGAAAAAGGGAAGAAAAAACCCTTTACCTTCTTTTCTTTTTTGGAACTGTTGTTTTCTCAAAGTCTTTTACAAGTGATTTTGCTTCATCTTTCAATGCAAGACCAAAGGAAATTCCTATAACAATAGCAGCAGTGAACACTATGGCAGTGAATGCAACCATGAAAATGTTTTCAAGGATTGCCACGTTCACTAAGCCGTTTGGAAAATGTGGGCTAACTGTACTGCCAAAACCGATTATTACTGAAAGATAAATAATGATTAACTCTGTAGCAATTGCCAGTGTTTTCCTGAACTTTAGTGTTGTCACTTCAATGAAGTTCCTAACATAGCGCGCAAACAGCAAACCCAAAATTACAATTATTGCCACTTTGATAAGGTTCACTACAAATTCTCCAATCACTATCAATAGATCCTTGAGAACAGCAAAGTTCAGGGATGCTGCTGCCTGTGTAAGGAACACGGCAAAAATCAGCCATTTTACAATTGTTCCAAGCACAACCGCAATAGTATGGCCACCGATTGCATGGCTGAGGTTCTGTTCTTCAATCCATTCATCAATTCTCGTGCTTTCCACCAGCTTTCTCACAACCCAGCCAAAAACAACACCAATAAAATATCCAACAATAATGAACAGCACTGCAAGCACTGCACTTGGAAAAACATCGTACATATAGCGGACTGTGCCTGTTGTAATATTGTTAACAGCACTTGAAATCATATCCAACCACATAATATCACCTCACACTAAAAACAGCATTCTCCTATTTAAATCTTTTCATTGGCTTGTTTTATTTAAATCTTTTCATTAACGCTTTTACCCTGCTTTCAAGATCTAAAAGCGTTGAATTGTTTTCAATGACAAAGTCAGCGGCCTTTAAAACATTGCTCAAACCCTTCCTTTCAATATCATCCTTATCCCTGGTAAAAAAATCCTTTGAATCAACTGGGTCAAGCTCTGTGCGCCTTTCAAACCGTTTTGAATCAAGCGCTTCCACTCGCACAATAAAAAAACGCGAAGCCATTTGCTCCAAGGGCTTTAATTCCTCCAAAGACCTCGCACCAGTAACAACAACTCTTTCATGCCCTTTCAACAATTGAGCCATTTTTTCCCCAAAAACACCCATTCCAAATTTTGCACGCATTTGGTTTCCAAAAGAATACGCGTTCTCTTTGGTTGCAGGAATGCCCTGCTCTTCCATTAAAGGAATCATTACATTCCTGAAAAAATCAAAATGAACAAAGCCCTCTTTTTCAAAAAAGCCAGCAACTGTATCCTTGCCACTGCGAGCAAGGCCAACAACTACAACAACAAGCATTCAAACCAGAAGAATTAAAACAAAAGAAAATAAAAAAATAAGCAAAAAGAAAAAAAAGGAAAAAGGAATGGAATTACATTTCCATTCCGCCCATGCCACCGCCCATTCCACCAGGCGGCGTTCCGGGAGAACCCTTGCTCTTGCCAGAGCCAGCGATTATGTCGTCAATGCGCAAAATCATTTCAGCAACTTCTGCTCCAGAGGTAATCGCCTGTGTTTTAACACTCAAGGGCTCTATTACCTTCAATGCCTTCATGTCAGCAATCTTTGCCTTGTAGACATCAATGCCATAGTTCTTTCCCTGCTTGCTTTTGTGCTTTGCCCTGAGGTCAACAATTGAATCAATTGGATCCATTCCAGCGGTTTCAGCCAAAGCCTTTGGAATTCCTTCAAGTGTTTCAGCGAATGCTTCTATTGCAAGCTGTTCTCTGCCACCAATTGTTCCAGCGTAGTTTTTCAATTGCACGGCAATCTCCATTTCAGAGCTTCCACCGCCTGTTACAATCTTTTTGTCCCTTATTGCAGCACTCACTGTTCCAAGAGCATCAGTTATTGCTCTTTCCGCTTCATCAATTACGTGCTCTGAACCACCGCGGATAAGCAATGTAACGCTTTTTGGGTTCTTGCAGCCTTCAACGAAAACCATTTGGTCACCTGCAATCTTTTTCTCTGAAACGCTTTTTGCAAAGCCCAAATCGCTTTTTTCAAGGTCTTTAATCCTTGTAACAACCTTTGCGCCAGTGGCTTTTGCAAGTTTTTCCATGTCAGACTTTTTAACGCGTCGCACTGCCATTATTCCTTCTTTTGCCAGGAAATGCTGCGCTACATCATCAATTCCTTTCTGGCAGCAGACAAAATTGGCTCCTGCCTTTTTTATTTTTTCAACCATTTCGCGCAGCATTGCTTCCTCTTTGTCCAAGAAAGCCTGCAATTGCTCTGGGTCAGAAATGGAAATCTCTGCATCTGTTTCGGTTTCCTTTATTTCAAGCGCTGAATCAATCAATGCAATTCTTGCATTCTCTATCTTTTTAGGCATTGCTGGGTGCACTACTTCCTTGTCAATCACTATTCCCTTAATGAGTTCACTTTTTCCAAGCGATGCTCCTTCCTTTTTTTCGATTTTAATCATGTCCTTGTCAACAACTATTTCGCCATTGCTTTCCTCTGCAACTGACTTAATTGCTGTCACCACAAGGTCGGCAAGACTATCCTCTGCTTCAGCGCTCTTGCCGGTCATTGAAGTCATTGCAATCTGCCTCAATGCCTTGTTGTCATTGAATGAAACCGGTTCAGCAATGCTTTCAGCAATCTTTTGGGCTTTTGCTGCAGCCATTCTATAGCCTTTTATTACAATGCTTGGATGAATGCCGTCAATCAAAAGCTTTTCTGCTTTTTCAAGCAATCCACCAGCAATAACAACTGCAGTGGTTGTTCCATCGCCCACCTCGTCATCCTGGGTTTTTGCAACTTCAACCATCATTTTTCCAGCTGGGTGGTCAATGTCCATTTCACTAAGAATTGTTGCACCGTCATTGCTAATTGTCACATCGCCCAATTCATCCACTATCATTTTGTCCATTCCCTTTGGGCCAAGGGTTGTTTTAACTGCATCAGCTACAGCTTTAGCGATTAAAATGTTAATGCTTTGCGCGTCTCTCCCACGCGTTCTTTTAGAGCCTTCTGTTAAAAAAATAACAGGTCTCTGCTGTGCTTGTTCAACCATTCACACACCTCCTATAAGTGCAATTCTGAAATCCAAAAAATTTTTCAGAAAACGGTTAAAATTGGTATTAGTATAATTATAATGCATTCAATAAAATTTAAAAAGGTTGTTGGAGTAGGGAAAAAGGAGGCATTAAATGCTCACTGCCACGCTTGAAGAAATGCAAAGATTAAACGCGTTTATTAAAAAAAAGAATTTAAAAATAGAAAAACTGCTGGCAAAAGGACATTCCTCTCGCATTTTTCTCGTAAAAAAAGGCAACAAAAAACTTGTTGCAAAAATTGAAAGCGAGAACTCGCCGCGACATAACATGATAGAAAAAGAGGTAAAAAACCTAAAAAAAGCAAACCATCTCGGCATTGGACCCAAACTTTTCGGCTTTGATGCAGTAAACCGCGTTATTTTAATGGAATTCATTAAGGGAAAAACATTCAGGGATTGGCTGTTTGAAAAAAAACATTCAAAAAAAGAACTCAAAAAATTCATTGAAGAACTGTTAAGGCAAGCAAAGCTATTGGATGAAAACAACCTAGACCACGGCCAGCTCGCTGGAGCGGGAAAAAACATTTTAGTGCAAAACAACAGACCAGTAATAATTGATTTTGAAAAAGCATCACAGAAAAGAAAAGCACACAATTACACAGTAATTGAATCCTTTTTGTTCAAAAACAAGCATTCAGCCATAACAAAGCGAGTTAAAACAATACTTAAAGAAACAACAACACAAAAAAAACCACAGACCAACAAAAACAAAAAAAAGAATTAAAACAGGAATTCATTCAGCGAATTCCTGTTCGTCTTCAACTTCAAATTTCTTTTTAACCTCTCTTTCAAGGAAATCACAATCGCTTTTTATTTTATCCAAGTATTTCAAAATTCTATCCCTTTCCTCCGCAATTTCCTCCAGTTTGGTGTATTTCTCCACAGCATCCTGAAACATTGAATAATCAACATAAGTGTAGGGATAAGAATTCATTTCCTTGGATATTTTTTCAACCATGTGCCCAAGCCATTTGTTCATTTCAACCTTAACCCTGCCTTTTATCTGCTTTCCGGGATCCAAGTGCTTTCTAATCATATTCGTAACAGTGGCACGCGGAAAAGGAAGCTTTTCCTTTTCTTCCTGTGAAGATTTCTCCTTTTTTGGTTGCTTTTTCTTTGCCTTAGCCATAAACCCACCTCTAAAAAATTGCTTTATGAACCACAAAAATCTGCAATAAAATTGTAAAAGAATCAAAATTTAAACCCTTGCATGCCCAAAAAATTAAAGAATTTTTAAAGGGCAGTAAATGGCCAAATGCGTTATTTTTGATTTTGACGGCGTTCTCGTGCTGTCAAACAAAATCCACCTCCAATCAGAAAAAGAAATATTCAAAAAAAAAGGACTCCACATTTCATTCGGACAACTCTCCCAATACTTTGGAATGCCTGTTGAACAATTCATTCAAGCAGTAATAGACCAATACAAACTAAAAGCAAACACCAATGAATTAGTAAAAGAAAAATACAAAACAATGCATGAATTGATTGAACGCAAGGGCATTGAAGAAGTACCACACGCATTTGAACTGGCAAAAAAATGCAAGAAAAAAGGCCTAAAAATAGCAATTGCCTCTGGCTCAAAAAAAGAATTCATTGAATTCGCATTAAAAAAAACAAGGAGAAGAATAAAATTCGATGCAATAATCGGCGCCGGAGAAACAAAAAAGGGAAAACCACAACCAGACATTTTTCTAAAAATAGCAAAAAAACTCAAACTAAAACCAAAAGAATGCATTGTAATAGAAGATGCAACCAACGGCATTATTGCTGCAAAAAAAGCAGGAATGAAATGCATTGCATTAAAAAACAAAGAAAGCGGATTACAGGACTTAAGCAAAGCAGACAGAATAATAAAATCACTCTCAGAATTAAGCGCTGAAGAATTAGCCATGCTTTGATTTTTTATTGCTTTTTTTGGCCTTCTTTTTTGATTTCTTTTTGGCTTTCTTTTTTTTCTTGCGCTTCTTTTTCTGTTTCTTTTCAGCTTTCTTCAATTCCTTCTCTTCCCTCTTTTCAGCTTTCTTCAATTCCTTTTTCTTTTTGGATTTTTCTTTGGCTTCAACTGCCTTTTTTTCAATCAGTGCTTTGGGCTCTTTCTTTTCCTGAACAGCTTTCTTTTCAACTGCCCTTCTTTGCTTTTTCTCCTCCAAAAGCCTCTTCATTGCCTCTCTCTCGCGGCGCTTTCTTTCAATTGCTCTTTCAGCTGCTTCTTTCAATTTCTCCTCAAGTGGTTTCCCCTCAGATTCTTTAAGTGCCTTTTTCAATTCTTCAATTACTTCACTGGCTTTCTTTTTTCTCTCAAGGTGTTCAACGCGGGCTTTAGCCATTTTAATTCTTTCCCTTGGAGGCAATTTCTTAAAAGTGAACATCTCTGCAGCCCTGTCAGCAACACCTCCAGAAAAACCCCTTTCCTCAAGCAGGTTCTTTGCTTCTGATTTCTCGGTTTTGGCTGAAACCGACTTCAACAAGCCAAGGGCTTCTTTTAATTCCTTATGGTAGCGCTTATGTTCCTTAAACTGCTTTCTTGAATAAAAAATTTGACCACATTGCTCGCAGTGAAACTCTCCAGCATCACTATCCTGTTCAAATTTAATAAAATAATCCTCTTCCTTTTGCTTGACTGGCTTTTTAAAACTGAAAACGCCTTTCAGAATTGAAGAAAGCCTTTCCCCAATTGAAATCTTTCTAAGCAATCCAATCATTAAAATAAAAGAACCAGCCTTCCAAAGGAAAAACAAAACTCCACCAATCACAATCAATAAAACAAAAACACCTAAAACAAAAATTATTCCAGAAAAATCAGTTTTTTCAATTACCTCAAAAGAATAACCCTCAAACTCGCTGGCATCCCCTGTAAGAAAACGCAAAGTATAAATGCCTTGCTCTGGAAAAGAAAAACTCCCGGGCAAAGAAATGCTTGTCTCAGAACCATCTGGAAAAACAAGCACGCTTGAAACATTCTCCCGAGGTGGATTAAGTGAAATAAAAACGCTTTCACCAGCAAAAACTGTTTCAGCTCTTTCAGAACAATTAGCGTCCCTGCAAAGCATTACATCAAAATCGCGCTTCATTTTTTCCCCAAACACTTTAAATTCAAATTCACCAATGCCAGCACTTCCACCCAAATCAATGCACACCACTTTTGCCTTATGGGTTCCGCTTGAAAGGGAAGAAAATTCAAATTCAGCTTTTTCATCCGCTCGGTCAAACAACCCATCAACCGCTTTCATTACGGAATGCTTTCCCTCAAACCACAAAACACAGTCCTCAATAGGAGCACGAATACTTGACACATTAACAATAAAATCAAAAGGCTTTCCCTTTCTTGGAGGGCTTGGATTAAACGCTGGTTCATAAACAAAAACCTTGCTTTCTTCAACCTTAAAACAATTGCTTCCATCAAAACACTCAAACCCAAAAGGACAACCGCATTTATCGCAGTCATTCCTAATAATGCCATCCTCTGCACACCTCTTTGGCTTTGAAGGAGAACACTGTCCAAGGGGAGTCCCATCAATGCATTTAAACTCACTCAAAGAAGGAAAAGGTGTTGGCGTAAACTGTATTGAAGGAGTTGGACTTGGAAAAGGAGAAAGAGAAGGACTTGGCAGTGGCGGTGGAGAAATGGAAGCCAAAGGCGTTGGAGTCGGAGTCAAACTAGGGCTGATTGGCGAAAAAGAAGGACTTGGCAATAAACTCGGAGAAGGAGCAATGCTTGGCGTTGGAGTAGGAGTGCCGGAAACACCAGGCGTTGTAAAAGTCATTTCCTCGCCATAAGAAATACCCTGGCTGTTTTGAGCTGCTGCCCGGTAAAAATACTTTGTTCCAGGTTCAAGGGAATTAAGCGTTTTAAAAAACTCTCCTGTTTGAAGCATTGGAGAAGGCTGCGTTTTAGAGCCATAATTCTGTGTTTTTCCATATTCAATCCAGACACTGCATTCCTCGCCGCCAGTGAGTGAAAGATAACCGCGAACTGTTGCAGTGCCCTCTTGAAGCGAAACAACCTCCATTGAGTGAACCACTGGCTTCACAGGGCTTGGATTAAAACCAGGAGCAACACAAACATCAATTACTTCCGGAAACCCAAAATAGATTCCAGCATTGTCCCTGCACTCCAAGCCAGGCAGGCATTCATTGTCAGAATCACAGTCTCCCTCGCCTTCCGCGCAAGGACAGTCAATAGAACAATATGGAAGCGTTCCAACCTCACCTATATGGCAGCCGTTTGCAATCACTACACTGCAATAAACCAATAGAAAAAAAACCATTACAATAAAACGCTGATTGCGCCAACCAATTAACTGCATGTCTTATTATTAGTTCAACCTTTTTAAAATAGTTTTCAGTCAAGCAGCCAAAAAAATAAAGAAAAGAGGACTTTTAAGTCCTCAAATAAACTGCTTGAATGCCTGCAAGTCAAGCAATCCATGACCGCTCAAATTGAAAAGAATTGTTTTTTCTTCCCCAGCACGCTTTGCTTTTAATGCTGAATCAATTGCTGCCCTTATTGCATGACTTGATTCAGGAGCAGGCGTTATTCCCTCTGTTCTAACAAACAATTTCGCTGCTTCAAACACCTCCTTTTCATTTTTTGTTATTGGTTCCACAATGCCATGTTTCACCAAAACACTTAAAGTTGGAGCCAAGCCATGATAACGCAAGCCACCTGCATAAATTGGCGCTGGCTTAAATTCATGACCCAAGGAATACATTTTAAGCAATGGAGTGAGTTCTGCGGTGTCACCAAAATCGTATGTGAATTTTCCCTTAGTCATTGTTGGAATGGTTTCAGGTTCCACTGCTATAAAACGGCAATCGCTTTTTCCTTTCAATCTGTCACCAATGAAAGGATACGCTAAGCCAGCAAAATTACTGCCTCCGCCAACACAGCCAATTATTTCGTTTGGTTCCTCTCCTAATTGCATTAATTGCTTTTTTGCCTCTAAGCCAATAACTGTTTGATGCAATAAAACAAAATTCAGCACTGAACCCAAGCAATACTTAGTGTTTTCCTGTTCAACTGCACGTTCAACTGCTTCACTGATTGCAATTCCAAGCGAACCAGTACAATGGCGTTGCTGTTTGAGAATCTTTCTTCCACTCTTGGTTCTCAAACTTGGAGAACTATAGCATTGTGCTCCAAACAATTCCATTAATGTTCTTCTATACGGTTTTTGCTCGTAAGACAATGCCACCATGTAAATTTCTGCCTGCATGTCATTGAAAGCTGTAGCCATTGCTACAGCGCTCCCCCATTGCCCTGCCCCGGTTTCTGTTGTTAATTTTTCAATACCCTCTCTTTTTGCATAAAACGCTTGCGCTAGAGAAGTATTGGATTTATGGGAACCCACAGGCGATAAATCCTCGCGCTTGAAGTAAATTTTCACATTGGATGGAAGCCTCAAATACTTCTCCAAACGCTTTGCCCTGCAAATTGGTCTCGGTCTGCCAATTTGAAGCAATTGCTCTTGCAATTCCTCAGGAATTCTAATCGAACGCTTCTCACTCACCTCCTGTTTTATTAATTCCTTTGGAAAAAGCACTTCAAGTGCTTTTGGCTTCAAAGGCTTTTTTGTTCTTGGATCCAAAGGCGGGGCCAATTTCTCAGGCAACAAAGGCAAAATATTAAAATACTCTTTTGGCAGTTGCTCTGCCTTCAAATCAACCCTGCCAAAGACATTCACCTCTTTTATTTTTTTGGTTTTTTTCATTTTTCATTCAATTCACCTCTTTTCGTTTTTTTACTGCCTTTCTTTCAAGAAATTGAAAAGAAAATGGCAGAATGGGGTCACCGGGATTTGAACCCAGGTCTCCTGGTCTGGAGCCAGGCGCACTGCCAGGCTATGCTATGACCCCATAGCAAAACTAAAAAAATCAATAATGCCAAAGCCATAGCCAATAGCTAGCAGTAAAAGAAAGCCTTCCAACAAAAAATCCGTAAAACAGTCCGACAAAGGCACAACTACCTAAAACAAAATCAGCGACAAAAAAGCCAAACTAAATCGCCTTTGCCCATAAAAAAAACCTATTCTAATAATTGCATTGCTTGAAGTATTTAAACCTTTCCATTAAGTTTTTTTCAAAAAAAACCCCAAAAAAGCTTTTATTTTAAACCAAGCATTGTTTTTTTATGAACCCAAAGAGCAAGCGATTTCCAAATGAAAGGCGTACTATTAAAGCATTAAAGCCAACTGAAATTAAAAAAAATGCAATACGAAATGCCACTCATTTTCAAAACCAAGCAATAAAATGGAAATACAAAAGGACTGTTATTCATGGAAAGAACAACATTTCAAAAATGCTCAAAGAGCTTGAAAGAAAGCTTTCATGGAAAAAAGCTTTTGGAAAACTACCACGCATTGGTTCAGCGGACTATGTAGCTGTTTACTATTTTGAAGGAATTCCAATTGCAGTAAAATACGCCAAAGGAAAGGAATCAGAAGGACTTGCTGTAAAGAAATTGCGAAAATTGTTTCTCATTCACCAAAAAGAGGCAAGAAAAGGAGAACTCATTAAAGCCCAACATTACAGGCTTATAACACCAAACGTTTATGGAGTTATTGGAAAAGAATTCATTGTAATGGAATACATGGCTGGCTTGAATGTAAACCAAACAGAAAAAAGGCTTGAAGGAACAACTCTTACATCATTCAAGCAAGCATACAATGAATTAAAAGAAAACCTTTCAAAACTTGTAGAAGCCGGAAAGTACAAAAAATTCCGAGAACCACAGCACTGGCATGCAATCGTTCTCGGAAACACCAAGCCATTTGATCCATTGAATGGAAAATGGATTTTTGCATTGCCATATGATTTGGATTAAAGGCCATTAAGGCAAGTGAGTTTAACGCTTGAATTTTTTCTTTGGAAATTTTTTTCTCATAATTCTTTCAGCTCTGTAAGCATCAATTGGCCAACAAAGCCTTGCACGCAGTTTACTTTGGCCTTGCTCCAAGCGCAATTCAATGGATTGCTTGCGCAATATATTTAAATAATTCCAACCCATTCTTGCCTTAGCCAAGAAAGACTTAACATGAATTCTGGGTTTTGTCATAAAAAGATTGTTGAATTAAATTAATTTAATTCTTCTCTTTAAATTTTCTTTATTTTTTCCTTAATGTTTTCCTTTTCTAGAGCGTTGCCATATTTCAAGCGCTCTATGGTATGGCACGCCTTTTTTTGTAAGATTGTGAATAAATGCATTCCTTTCCCCGCGCACATTTTTAGAATGGCCCTTCTTTCTCCTCTTTTGGGTTTTCTGAGGCTTTAACAAAGGACCCTTTTTTTTATGCTTTAATGGTTTTGGCATAACAATTCTCCAATAAAGGTATTGCTCTTTACAAGAATTTAATTATTTTGCTCTGAAAAAAACAAGGGAAACACACTCACAATTGCATTTTAAAAACAACACTGCTTATTTTTTTGGGTGCAGTAAATGATTTATTCGCATTCTCGTCTTGGAACATTTGAAAACTGTCCATTAAAATTCAAATTCAAATACATTGACAGGCTGGAAAGCACAATTGAGGGAATCGAAACCTTTATGGGTTCCAGAGTTCACGAAACACTGGAAAAACTCTACAGAGACAAACGCTTTCAAAAAAACAATTCATTGGAAGAATTGCTAGCATTCTACACTCAACAATGGGAAAAAAACTGGCATGAAAACATAAAAATAGTGAGAAAAGAATACACCGCAGACAACTATAAAAAAATGGGAGAAAAATATATTTCAGAATACTTCGAGCAATACAAACCTTTCGACCAAGAAAAAACACTCGGATTAGAAGAACGCGTAACAATTGATTTAGGCTTGGGCTACAAACTCCAAGGAATCATTGACCGACTTGCCCTTGCTGGATCAGTTTACGAAATCCACGATTATAAAACAAACATGAATCCACGATCACAGGAAGAACTCGACAAAGACAGGCAATTAGCGTTATACTCCATTGCAGTGAAAGAAAAATTTCCCGATGCAAAAAAAATCGAATTAGTATGGCATTATTTAAGCATTGCAAAAGAAATGCGTTCCACTCGCACAGAAAAACAATTAGAAGAATTAAAAAAAGAAATCCGTCTGCTTATTGACAAAATAGAGCGCTCAAAAGAAGAAGACTTCTTTCCAGCAAAAGAATCCGCACTTTGTGCTTGGTGTGAATTTGCAGAATTCTGTCCAAGGCAAAAGCACTTGCTTGAAACAGCAAAGCTTTCACCAACACAATTTCGCAAAAACGATGGAGTGAAATTAGTGAACAAATATGTTCACTTGGAATCACTGAAAAGAGAATTCCTTGAAAAAATTGAACCAGAAATAGAAAAAGCCCGCTTGGACTTATTGGAGTACTCAAAACAACATTCAATAGAAAACATTGCAGGCAGTGATTTTATTGCACGGATTCGGTGTTATCCTCATTTGAGTTTTCCACCAGAAGAACGCTCTGAAATAAAACGCATTCTCATTGAAAGCAAAAAAATCAATGAAGTATTAGACATTAATTATTATGAACTAGCAAAAAAATTAAACTCCAAAGAATGGGACTCTAAACTAGTGAAAAAGATTCTCAGCCATGCACTAAAAAACAAAAATGTACGAATTTATCTCGGCAAAAAAAAGAATGAATAAAAACACAATACCAATCATACTAACGAATCTTTCTTTTAGGGGGTTTTTTCTGGTTCATTGAAATTAGTGTCTTCCAAATAATTGGTTGTTCCATTATCTCAGGCATTCTGCTTTTTGGTCTTTTAGTGCTTGGAATTGAACGCCACTCACTTAACGCCCTTTTAATTCTTACCAAATCACTTCTCTCAAGCCGCAAGCGCTGGTTTCTTGAAAGCTTTGAGCAGAGCTTGAATGCATCCTTTAACTGCACACCCATGTCAATTTCTTTAAAGCCTTTTCTTTTGGCAACAGCAATGAGCCTGAAAATTAATTTTGTGCCCTCGCCTTTCCCTCTAAACTCAGGTCTTACAAAAAAATGAAAAACCATAGCGCGTTCAGGGTTTTTTTCAGATTTACTAAAAGAAATTAATCCCTTAAAGTTTCCATGGCTATCAGTTGAAACAATAAAACGCAATCCTCTCTCAATTGAAGCCCGCATCTCATCAATTAACACTTGTTTAGGAATGAGTTCAATTTCTCCATTCTTGCCAATCTTTGTACCAATTCCAAGCTCTCTGCTTGCAATCAAAAAAAACTCTGAAAATTTCTCAAAAAACTCTCGTTCATTAATCTTTCGCTTGTCTACAAAAATAAAAGGCATACAAAGATTATTGCAAGAATAAAATAAATTGCTTTGCTTTGCAAAGCATTCAAGAAGATTCAGGATTCTATTCTCCGCTGTTTCTTTCAAGAATTCTCTGCGAATGCTCTTTGAGATATGCCTCAAGTTCAGCGTTAATTTTTATGGCTGTTTCAGGAGTCAAGTGAATATTCGTTTCCTCAATCAAATGCTTTTGGAGTTCCCTTATCCTGCGAAGAGTTCCTTTTTTGCCAATGCCTTTTTTTATGGCAACAACACTTTTTTCAAAAAAATCCACAAAAGCAGGCTCATCCCTTATACTTGATTTCAAAGCCTGCCTCTTCTTGAGAAGGGCTTTCTCCACTGAAAAAGAAACTGAAGAATGCGTAACAGGCACTCTTGCTGGTTTTTTGCGTTTTGCCCTTTGCGCTGCCTTTTTTCTTCTCTTATGCCTCTCCAAACCACTTGGGCCTTTTTTCCTTGTCAAACGCCTTGTTTTTCCCATAAAAACCTTATTAATTAGAACTCCTTCTTTCAATAAAAGCTTAATGGAAAAAAATTCCAGTTATTCTTTTATTTCCACGTGGTCGATTTGTCCGTCACTGTCCAAATCAAGTCCTTCAACCACTCTAGCGTGCTTTTTTCCAAATGGATTTAAGTGAATTATTGTTTCAGTTTCCTGCATTAATGCCAGAATGGCTGCCTTTGTTCCAGCATTTCTTTTACCTGCAAGGAAAAGAATGCTTTTATTGTCATGGAATGGATGTGGAATTTTTTCAATTACTCCAATTGAATCTTCAACATATTGCTTTCCTGATAAAGAGCTCTCAATTATCCAGTTGCCATTTGATTGTTTAAAGCGAATTGGCAAAAAATCAAGCAATTCATTGCTTGTCTTGTTAGTAATAGGTCCACCGATTACAATCAAGTTTGAGTTTTCTTCCCGCAAGCTTTTTGTCATTGTATCCAAAAACACTAAAGGGAATTTAATTTTTTCCACAAGAGAACCCAAAAAGCAAGCAAATTCAGTGGCAAGATGGGCATCACGTGCTCTTGCCTTGAATTCTCCGTGTGAATCTGGAGCACCTACAACAATTTTTGCATTGAGCTCACCATTTTCAATGAAAGGAGAAAAAAACCTTTTAATGCTTGGCTGGAGCTTTGTACGACTTCCCTGCACAAAAGTAAACTCGCTTTTTTTTTCCAATTCCTTCAATGCAGGCACAAAAGCAAAAGAAGGCTCTTTCGCTGAATAAAACTTTGCAAGCCCTCCACGGCGTTCCTCTTTTTTTGTTACTTCAATCAATCCAGCGTTCTTTAATTGATTGAAATAATAGTAGGTCTCCTGTTGAGAAATTCTCAGTTTTTTTGCTATTTCCGCTGGATAGGATTCATTAAGCAAGAGCTCGGCATAAATGCTCCAACCCTTTTCGCTTAGCAAAGGCTTTAACGTGGAAATTTTTTCAACCATTTTAGTGGGAATCCTCAAATGCTTACCCTTTTTTTCAATCAAAAGAAAATCCAAAAAAAAACACCTCAAAAATAATTCATACCAGTATTAATCATTTAATAATAATATTTGGGAATGTTTTTATTTTTTTCTTTGCCTTATTTGTAACTGTTTTCAGGTTCTTTGAAAGAGTGTTTTTTGCAGATGAGACAAATGTGTGGAATCTCAGGCTTTAAGGGAAAGAGCAATGCTACTGAAATTATTTTTAAAAGCCTTAAAAGGCTTGAATACCGCGGATATGACAGTTGGGGCATTGCATTAAAATCACGGCCATTAAAAGTAATAAAAAAATCAGGCAAGCTTCCAAAAAAAATGCCATTAATGCCAAAAGCAAAAATTGCCATAGGCCACACACGATGGGCCACACACGGCGCAGTAACAGACAACAATGCACACCCACACTATTCAAGCGATGGAAAAATAGCTGTGGTGCACAATGGCATAATTGAAAACTTCCAAGAATTAAAAACATTGCTCCAAAAAAAAGGATTCAGCTTCTCCACTGACACTGACACTGAAACAATTCCCTTACTAATAGAATACTTCATGAAACAAGGGAACACTTTCAGGAATGCTTTTAGAAAGACCCTCTTAAAACTAGAAGGACACTTTGCGGTTCTGGCAATTCACTCTGACTTTGACGGATTGCTTGGCGCAAGACGCGGCTCGCCGCTTGTTGTCGGAATTTCAAAGCAGGGAACATTTATTGCCTCGGATGCACCAGCATTCCTTGACAAAACAAACCGTGTTATTTATCTTGATGAAAACGAAATGGTTGAAGTGAACGAAAAAGTAAAAGTGTTTGACCTAAAAACATGCAAAGAAAAAGAAAAAGAAATTAACACAATTTCTTGGACAATAGAGCAGGCAGAAAAAAACAAATTCAAACACTTCATGCTTAAAGAAATCAATGAACAGCCTGACTCAATAAAGCACGCTATTCAACAAGACCACAAACTCATTGAACGAGTTACAAAAATGCTGCAGAAAGCAGAAAAGGTTTTTTTGATTGGCTGTGGAACAAGCTATCATGCTTGCCTTTCTGCCTCCTATGAATTCGCTGAAATTGCAAAAATGCAAGTTACTGCAATGCTTGCATCTGAATTCCCAGCATTCAGTGATTTTTTGGATGAAAAAACAATAATAATTGCAGTTTCCCAAAGCGGTGAAACTGTTGATCTTTTGGATGCAGTGAGAATTGCACGAGGAAAAGGCGCAAAAATTATTTCAATTGTTAACGTAAGAGGTTCAACGCTCACACGCTTGAGTGATGAAATAATAATGATGAACGCTGGCCCGGAAATCTGCGTTCTTTCAACAAAAACCTACTCTGCCCAATTAGCAATCCTTTTAACGCTTGCTTTTTCTGTTGCGGGCAGGCTTGAAGAGGGAAAAAAACTGTTGGTTGAAACTGCTGAAAAACTGCAGGAATTTATTGCACGTACTGATAGGCATGCTAAAAAAATTGCCAGCAAACTCTCAAAGAAAAAAGACTGTTTTATTATTGGCAGAGGATTAGCCTTTCCATCTGCCTTGGAGAGCGCTTTGAAAATAAAAGAAGTTAGCTATATTCACGCAGAAGGATTCGCTGGAGCTGAATTAAAA
>JAFCFP010000050.1 GCA_017608575.1 Candidatus Iainarchaeum sp.
TTTTAAAATTATTGCAGTATGGAAAAGGCGTGGTTTTTTTGCATTTTGGGCATTTGAATAGGCCTATTTCTATTTCAATTCCTTTTTTTTGCTCTGATTCAACCATTGCTTTGTTGATGCTCCTCATGCTGCCACCATAATTGGCAACCGGAAAAAGCGAGTGCGGGTTGCCTTTCATTTCCCTTGGTTTTGATTGTTCTGGGCGGCCCATGCGTGAGCCAATAAATGAGCCGCATTTGTCCCTTAAAGGCACTCCGGCCAGAGATGAAAGAATTGCGAGCACTCCTTTTTTTTCTGCTTTAATCTTTTCTTTTGAAAAATAGCCAAATGTTCTCAGAAAAGCATATGCTTGTTCTTCACCTATTGCGATTTTTCCATTTTCAATATAGTGCTCTAAGCCTATTTTTTCAAGTAGTTCCTTTGTTTTTGGAGTGTTTTCAATTAATGCCTTTATTGGGGTTTCCTTTCCGACAACGTTTGCCTTTTTTATTTCTCTTACCAGATACTCTACTTCACTTTCATCCAATATACAATAATAATGAGTGAACTTTGGATGCAGTGGAATGCCAAGCTCTTCCGATATTTTGAATGCTTCTCTGGCATTCACTTCCGTTGGATTTTTTATTGCTTTTTGAAATTTTTCCTTATTGCTGACTTTTTCCAATTCTTTTTTCCACCATTCTTCACAGTATCCTGCGGGAATAAGGGGATGCGCGCTTTGCTTGAAGTCTCCGAATGGAACAAGCAAGTCTCCTAAGAATAAAATTTTTTCAACCCGATCCCTTAATTCAATTGCTTCCGCTGCAGAGCGGAGTTTTTTAACTGAGCCATCGTCAAGTTTTACAATTGGACCTTCAATGGAATCACAGGAAGTAATGCCTCCTGCTTTGCCTGGTCTTTCAACCTTTATTTGGGTTCCAATTGCAATGAATTCATCAAGCAAGTACATTGTTGCAGGATGCACTGCTTTTCCCATTATTCCAGTGCCACGGCTTCTCCCATAGCGCAACCTGAAACCACCAAAGCGTGAGGGATATGAAAAAATAGGTCTGCCAGCAGCAGTGCCTTCCAAATAGGCTGCTTTTGGTTTTATTTTAATTTTTTCCTCCCCCCCTTTTCCGACTTTTATTATTTCTTCAAGCCAATCCCATTCAAGGTTGAGCATTCTTGCATATTTCAGTATTTTTTGTGCCTTTAATGCAACCCCTTCACTTATTACAAGGCACATTCCTCCGCGAATCCTGTTATGTGGAATTCTTTTAAGGTCTCTGTGAACTGATACTTCTCTTTCCTCTGTTGGCTCGCCATTAATGCAAACAGGACAGCCTTTTATTATTTTTCTGACTTCATCCGGCTTTAACCTGTACTGCCTGCTCACTATTTCTTCATATATTTGTGTTTCTTCAACGTATCTTTCAATTTCATCCTGTGTTGGCTTGTATCTGTCCAAGTCAAGCAATTTTCTTGCATAGTCTCCAAGGATTAATGGAAGCACTTGTGATGTTCCACCAGCGGCCCTTATAGGTCCAGCGTAATAAATGTCAATGTATTTGCTTCCATCTGGGTTTTCTGAAATCTTTACCTTTGGCACGCCGTCGATGGGTGCAACTACTACGCCTTCAGTGTTCAAAACAAGGGCGGTCTTTATTGCGTGTTCTATTCTTTTTGATTCATCGGGAATGAAGCACCATTTTTGTTCAATCATTTCCTTAAAGAGTTTGAATATAGCATTTATTCTGCGTCCTTTCATTTCCTTGAATAATTCCCTGTATCTTTTGGCGACTCCTTTTGGGCCAATTATTGCCTCTGCTCTTTCAGCCAAGTCTTTTGCTGGCTGTGTTTCAATATCAGTGCTTAAATCATATCCTTTTTCTTTTGCCTTTTTTGCGATTTCAATCTGTTTTTGGGTGAGCTTTGTTATTTCATTGTAGTATTCTTTTATTTCATCAGTTGCGTTTATTCCAAGGCTTTTCTGCATTATCTTTCACCTTTTTGGAATTGCATTTCCTTTATTCTGCCAGTGTGAAGATTAACTATTGGAACAATGCCAGGTGTTGGCACGTGTCCGAGTTTCACTTGATATTCTGTGCGGTCCTGCCAAGTGCTGTTGTTGACTATTAGTGTTCCACGATATGTTCCATAACCAGAATGATGCAAATCACCAATGAATACAAGGTCAGGTTCTTCGCTTATAACCATGAAGTCTTTTTTTTCCGGCACATAAGGTTGCCTTAAGCCATAGGCTGGCATTAAATCCCTTTTTTTTAGGAGTTCAATCATTGCGTTTTGTGGCTTTGCATAGTCTAATCCAGCAATGCTAGAAAACAGGTCGTGCATTGAAGAGCCATGGTAAATGAGTGTTTTGAGTCCTTCAATTTCAACCCAGGTTGGCGACCCAAGCAAGTGAATGTTTTTTTTCTCAGCCAGTCTTGGAACCATTTTTTCAGGAATGGCTGGCTGTGGATCAGCCCACCGGACAGCATCATGTTGTCCGGGAATAATGAATATTTCAATGTATTCTGGAATTTGGAGAATGTAGTCAGAGAATTCTTCGTATTGTTCTCTTATGTCTTTTATGTTTAATTCGTCGAATTGTTTTGGGTAAATGCCTATGCCGTCAACGTTGTCGCCGTTTATTATTAGGTATTTTATTTTTCCGATTTCTTCCTTTTCTTCGGTTGTGCCAATCCTTCCATTAATCCAGTCAAGGAATTTTTTAAACGACTGTTCTAAGAAGAGCTTGCTTCCAATATGCATGTCCGAAATGCTTGCAATCGCTATGTCTTTTTCAATTGTTTTTCTTTTTCTTTGAGGCAGATCAGCCCAAAACAATTCATTAACAATCAACAAGTCATTGCTTACCTTTGTTGCCTTTATTGCAATCACATCATCCGGCATTAATGTATCTCTTGCTTTTTCGAGTTCTCTTTTGTCTTTGGGGATTACTGCAATTGTTTTTTCCTCAAGGTCTTCGAGTTCTATTGCAGTATGGTTGTTTTTTGTAATCCATTTTCTTCGAACCATTCCAATTACATCAACATTGCTTTTAAGTGCAACATATTTCAGTCTCTTGATTGGTTTTGGTTTGAGTGTGTGTCTTTGTTTGAGTATTTTGCTCAATGCCTTAAATTTTTGTTGAAAAAAATTGAGAAAGTCCTGTACTGTTCCTTCGGAATAGCTTTGCCCTGTTACATCCAATTCTTTCATTATTCTGAATGAAGCTTTTTCGCTTTTCGCTGGAGCACTAAAGCCATTGCTTTTTGTCATTGCCTTTGATTCAATAACGCTTATTTTTGATTTTACCATCCCTTCAAGCAATTGCCTGCTTATAATGGATTCCTTTTCCTTGATTAATCTTTCAAGGGTTTCCTTCCAGTCTGGTTTTTTTGAGAGAATGCTGAAAGCATCTTTTTGAATTATAATGCCTTTAGTGCTTGCAAATTCAACTATTTCTTTTTTTCTTGTTTCTTCTTTCATTAGGCTCATCACTTGATTTTTTCCTTCACTCCCTCTAGTTTGCTTATTATTTCCCATATTTCAGTTCTTGTATGTGAGGGGATGTTTATGTCATTGCTAATATCATCCAATATATAAAGTGCTTCGGAGCATTTCATGGCAGTGAGTTCACCGCTTGTTTTTTCGATTGCATCACTTACTGCCTTTCTAATGTTTCTTGGAACGCTTCTGTCCTCTGTAATTTCTTCCATTAACTCTCTTGCGTCAAGGAATTCTTTTTTTGTTTCCTTATCCATATTTTATCCCTCCTGAAAAAAATCAGCTGCTGGTATGCCAGACCGAATTAATATATTTTTTGCAAGGAAAGAATTAAAGGAGTTTCATTTCCCTGGCGATTTCCTCTTTAAGTGCCTTTTCGCAGTGTTTTTTTCCCTGCCTTACTGTTTTAATTCCTTTTTGTAATGCTATCCTTTCAGCCTTTTCCATTTCTTTTTTTCCACAGAGGTCTTCCTTGTTCAATGCAATTATTTTTGGAATGTGCGGGAATTCCCTTGAAATCTCTTTAATGAGGGAGAATTGTTCTTCTAATGAATAACCCGAATTGTTGCTTGGATCAACAACAAAAACAATCAATCCAGCCAAATGCTTCAATGCAAGCATTGCTTTTTTTTCAATTGCATTCCTTTCACTGATTTTTCTGTCAAGCAATCCTGGAGTGTCAATTACCTGTATTTTTCTGTGCTTTTCATTGAAATAGCCAATGTTTATTTTTTTGGTGGTGAAAGGGTAAGAGGCAATTTTTGGGTTGGAGCCAGTCAGCCTTTTAAGTGTAGTGGTTTTGCCTGTGTTGGGGAAGCCTGCAAGAATAATGCTTTTTTCTTTTAATTGCAGAACTGGAATTTCTCTCAAAGCCTTTCTTGCAAGATTCAATGCTTTAATGCTTTTCTTTGTTCTTTTGACAATTGATGCAAGCCTGCCAATTGCTTCATTGCATTTTTTTTTCACTGCTTTTTCGTTTTTTTGGCGCCATATTTCTTTTATGAACTGGTTTTCTTTTTTTCTCAAAAGCTTTTTTGATGCATGCAATTGCGCCAAAGCCTTCTTTGTGGTTGTTTCGTTTACAAGCAAGTCCGCGAGTTCTCTGTAAAAAGGGCTGAGTTTTTCCATTTCAGGAAAACTGGAAATTGCTTTTCCAAGTCTTTTAGCGAGTGCTTTTGAAAAAAGGAACACCTTCTTGCTTTCCCTTTCCTTGAGTGCCTTAAGGCTTTTTGTTTTATTCTTTGCTTTTGACTGTTTTATTGCATTTTTTAAGGCAATTTCAACCATTTTTTCTGGCTCCATTATGGGCGGGATATCCATTTGTTCAACTCCTTAAATCCAAAAACCAAAGTCAACGCACAGGTTTATAAATCCTTTTTTACTCTGAATAATATATTATAATAGTGCCTGATTTAATTGTTATGCGTTGTTTTGGTGTTTAAGTGTCTTTTATTGATGAATTTTATAAAAGGGATTACAGGAAATACCTAATACTGCCGTTTTTTCTTTTTGCAGTTTTTGGCTTTCTTGCATTTGTTTTTCCAGGCATTTCGCTTGGCATTGATTTGCGCGGCGGCAACATGCTTGTTGTTGGAACAAACAAGCCGATTGACGTTCACGAACTCGATTCAATGCTTTCAAAGCAGTTTGACTTTTCAGAGATAAGAGTAATTCCTTTTCAGGGCGGAGTGCAAGTGCAGTATGATTTTGCCAATCCAGATGAAAACCGTCATTATTTGGTTGAAAAAACCATAATGCAATACGCTGGCCTCTCTGAAAGCGAACAGGACAAAATACAGAGAACAAGGGTTTCCCCAGCGCTTGGTTCAATTTTTTGGAACAATGCTCTTTGGGTTTTGTCCATTTCCCTTATTGCAGTAATAGTTGTAATATTTGCCTTTTTCAGGGAAGTGATTCCTTCAATTGCAGTAATTCTTGCAGCTGCATTTGACATTCTTGCAGCCCTTGGTTTAATGTCTGTTTTTGGAATAAGGCTTTCACTTGCCTCGATTTCAGCTCTTTTAATGCTTGTTGGTTATTCAGTGGACACTGACATAATGCTTACCACAAGGCTTTTCAGGAGGCGCTCGGTTGAAATAGTCCATTCAGCTTCTGAATCAATGAAAACAGGGCTTACAATGACTTTTACTTCCCTTGGGGCTGTTGCTGTAATGCTTTTGCTTTCCTGGCTTTGGCAAATGGAATTAATTGTTTCAATTGCAGCAGTAATGCTTTTTGGTTTGCTTGGTGATTTGATTTCGACATGGTTTATGAATGCACCGATTTTAATGCTTTACTTGAAGAAAAAGGAGAAAAAGAAAAGGTGAGGGAATGAACGAGCTTGCAAAGAGTTGGCGCATTTGGGTGCTTTTCATTGCAATATTCCTTGCCTTTTTTGCTGTTGCAGCTAATTTGGTAAGCACTGGCAATCCTTTTAATTTTGGAATTGATTTCATGGGTGGCACGCTTTTCCAGATTCATTTATCTGAAAAGGTTCCAAACATTGAAGAGGTTGAAAACATAATACAGAACAGGTTGAACTGGAGTGGAATGAGTGACATACGCGTTTACGGAGCGGAAAACCAGTTCATTTTTGTAATAGTTCCACAGACAAAGCCCCAGGATGTTGAAAGGATTGAAAAACTCATAAAGCAACAAGGCAGGTTTGAGGTTTTAATTGATGCAAATGTAATGTTTACAGGAAAAGACTTAATTCAAGTGGACCAAAGCACTTCCCTGCCGGCTTTTAGTAAAGGCCAGCAAGGGGGTTATCAATGGAGGCTTCCATTTGTCCTCAAAGGCCCTGCAGCTGAAAGGTTTATGGATTTATCATTCCATCGCTGTCCACTAATTTCATTTGAACAAAAGCAATATGATTGCACATTGACTTATTTTTTCATTGACAGGCCGCGCAAGGCAGTTTTTATTTTTACCTCTGAATTGTTTGAATTGGATAAAGCCAGTTTGAAAAGCGGAAACACCAAGATAGGAATCCCTAAGGGAACAGATATTGAAGAAGTGCTCCAAAACATTGATGCACCTTATTTTATTATTGACAAAAAACCAACAGAAGAACAATTAGCTGAACTAAAAAATGTTTTGCAGATGAAAGAACTGGCACTAATTCCCTCCTCCCTCAACCAAGAGACAAGGAATGCCTTAAAGGAGCTGGGCTTTGAGATCAAAGAATTTCCAGATGAAAAAGACAAGCCACTTGAAACCAGAGAGCCATGGATTTGGAGGGCTTCAGGGCTCCAGTCAATTGTGAGGCTTACACCGTCAATTACTGGTGATGATCCATATGTTAGTTCAAGAAGCCAAATGCAGCCAATAACAAACTTACAGGTTACCGGCACAGCAGAAGACTACCAAGCAGCATTTGATGAAAGAAACAGGATTAAAATAATCCTCCAGTCCGGTTCATTGCCGGTTTCGGTTGAAAGCATTAGCTCTTTTTACACTTCCCCGATTCAGGGATTTGATTTCCTTTTCAAGGCAGCGATTACTGGGCTGATTGTTTTATGTGTAGTGTCAGTTATAATTTTAATCAGATACCGCACACCAAAGCTTTCGCTTGCAATAATTTTCACTGCAGTGGTTGAAGCATTCATTACAACCACTTTAACTTCCTCGCTTGGTGGTAATATTGATTTGGCGGCAATAGCTGGAATAATTGCAGCTGTTGGAACAGGCGTGGACGACCAGATTGTAATAACTGATGAATTATTGCGTGGTGGGCAGAAAGAAGAACGTGTTTCATTGCTTCGCAGGGTAAAAAATGCCTTTTTCATTGTTATTGCTGCAGCAGCAACAACCCTTGCAACAATGCTGCCGATTATTTTGTTTGGAACAATAATGGTCAGGCTGATTGGCTTTGCTATTGCAATAACCATTGGAGTGCTCGTGGGAGTGTTTATAACACGACCGGCTTATGGTGAAATAGCAAAGTTCCTAATGAGTTCCTATTAGCTTGATAGAACAGCACTTAAAGCAGTTCTGAAAAATCCCTTATTTTTGTTGCCTTTTTTGTCAAAATAAACCACAATCCAATGACAAAACCAGA
>JAFCFP010000051.1 GCA_017608575.1 Candidatus Iainarchaeum sp.
TGCCAGGCCAGTTTCCAACATGCTGTCTCGCACCAGTCAATGCATTGAACAATGTTGATTTGCCAACATTTGGATTGCCTGCAAGCGCAATAGTGAACTCTTCAGCCATTCAGTCCACCAATATTTTTTGAGCTTCTCCCCTTCCAAGAACAAGCGTTGAATCAAGAACCTTTAAAATAATGGGCCCAAAAGAACTGTTTTTTTTAACAACAACCTTTGTGCCTTCATACAAGCCAAGCTCGCTTAAACGCTTTTTAAGCATTCTTCCGCTTCTTATTTCCTTGATTTTAACCCTTTGCCCTTCTTGCACTGTTGCCAGTGGTTTTAAACTGGGCTCACTCATTTTTTCAACCCCAGCACATGAATCTTTTTTCCATGAGGGCATACCTTTGGATGTCCCAAAAAGCTATCCAGTCTTTTGACCACTCTGTCAGAAAGAGCATGCTCAAGCACATGAATATCATCATATATTTCACTCGGTTTCAGTTTAAGCGATTTCACCAAAAAAACTTCAACAACCCTGCGTGTGTGAATGATTCTCCTTGCCTCTTTAATGCCTTTGGCAGTGAAAAAAATGTTGCCATAGGGCTTTGCTTTAACAAGTTTCATTTCCTTCAATTTTTTTTTTTTTTTTTAAACACTTGGCTTTGAAACGCCGAGCAGTCTTGCAACCTCAGAAGATCTAACCCCTTTGTCCGCAGATTGCCCTTCAGCTATAAGGTAGATAGAGAGAATATAATCCTCAATAGTCTGCTTTCTCAAAAAAACACCACAAAAGAACCAATCGTATAAATTAGGTTTGCCTAATACATTTAAAAACCTTTTGCAAAATTAGGCAAGCCTAACTTTTATCCTGCAAAGAGCAAGAGCGCAAAAGACACACTCAGACCAATTAAAACAGGCAAAAGGAGTGTTCTACCATAAGAGTTAAATTCTGCCTTGAAGTATTGGAGGGAGATTGAAACACAGGGATGCACTGGAGAAACAACATAACCCAAAAAAGTGGAAAAATACATTACCCCAAAAGCCAAGAACGGAACAGCATTCAAAGAATTCTGAGCCATAAAAATTGGAAAAATTATTGACACCGGCACAGTGACACGCCCTGTTGCAAAGCCAAGGAAAAAACCAAACACAACCAAAAGCATTGCTGCATTCAATGGCAGCAATGCAATAATTTCTGGCAACGAAGAAGCCTTAAAAACATGCAAAAAGAAAAACATTCCAAAAATTATTAGGGAAAAATTCCATGGCTTCATTTCAATGAAAACCCTTCCAAGCATTTTAAAACTGCCTTTTCCAGCAAGCAGTGCAAGAACAAGGCTTATTGAAACCGCTAAAACCGTTGCAGTCTCGGAAAAAACGGGCTTGAAAAAAACCCTTATAAGGAAATCAATAACTGGTGCAGCCAAAATTATTGCCAGTGGCAATAAAAGAAATTTTAAATTGAATTTTTCTGTGTATTCTATTTTTCCCCCTGCTTTTCTCAGTAAAAAAAACCATCCAAGCAGGATTGAGAAAACAAAAAAGGGAAAAAGAAATGGAATAACCGAATAAAGTTCAAGGTTTGCAATTTTAACCGCGCCAATCAATGCAGGCGAAAGCGGGTACACAAATAACAAAACATGCCTAAACCAAACATTTATTGCTGACTTTAGCCTGGGTGAAATTTTTCCGCCGGCCTTTTTTATAAGGGGTGCAGACATTAATGCTCCGCCAGGCATTGGAAGCATTCCAAGCAAAGCTGGAGCAAAAGCCAAAAATGGTTTTTTTCCAATGCGCAAATTTTTCACCAGGCTGTCCATCTGGCCTGTTTCCTCCATTACACCGCCAATAAGGGGAATTATTGCCACTGCTAAGGCAAGCAATGCAATTGAAGGCTCGGTTAAAGTGAAAACAAGCTGTGAAAATACTGCTTCAGGCTGCAATACAAAAAATCCCAAAAGCAGTGCTCCTGAAAAAAGCGCTGCAGTCAGGCTTTTCTTTGACAAAACCAGTATTATTGCAATTGAAACAAGGAATGCACTGAGCTCAATTAACATTCAAAACGCCTTATGCAAAGGGGAAACAATAAAGTTAAAAAATTACTTATAAAAGCAGCATTCTAATTTCAGCAAAAACAGTTGTGGTTTTTTTCATTCCAAAAATGCACTATTCCGCCAAGTATTTAAATAGATGTGATTAAAATAATCACATGCGAATAATGTTTTGGTGGTTTTATTGAGTGAATTGGATGAAATTGAAGAGATTAAAAGAAAAAAAATGCTTGAATTGTTAAAGAAAAAAAATAATGCAGCGATAAAGGCAGTTATTGAGGTCAATGATTTAAACTTTGAAGGGGAAGTAATAAAGCGATCAATGAAAACACCTGTTGTTGTTGACTTTTATGCTTTGTGGTGCATGCCCTGCCAGCTCATAGGGCCAGTGCTGGAAAAATTCTCAAAAGAATTCAACCAAAAATTTGTTCTAGCGAAATTGAACGTTGACGAAAACCCAAGAACAAGCATGGTTTTTGGAATTTCAAGCATTCCCGCTGTCAAAATGTTTAAAAACGGCAGGGTTGCAGACGAATTCATCGGAGCATTGCCTGAACCAGTAATAAAACAATGGCTTGAAAAAAATTTAAACACGACAAAAAAGGGACAAAAATGAATAAAGAAGAAAAAAAACTCTTGGAAGAGTATAAGGATTATGCGGCAAGAAATGGCTTCAGGCTTAACCCCAACAAGGCAATTGTTGAAGGCACGCTGAAAAGGCTCTTGGAGAACGAAAAAAAATTCGGTGAAAGGTATTGCCCCTGCAGGAGAATAACCCACAACAAAGAAGAAGACAAAAAAATTATCTGCCCATGCATTTACCACAAAGAAGAAATAAAAAAACAAGGGCATTGCCATTGCATGCTTTTTGTGAAGTGAAACAATGGAATTATTGCTTTTTGTTTCATCCCATTGCCCTGTTTGCCCCAGAGCTGAAAAAATTGTCAAAAAGGTTGTAAGAGATTATTCGAATGAAAACCTGGATTTCAAAAAAGTCAGAATCAGGACAAGTGAAGGTAAGCAGCTTTCAATTGAATTGAACATTAGGGCAACTCCCACAATTGTTTTTAGGAATGATGAAGGAAGCGAAACGAAGAGAATTGTTGGCGTGCCGGATGAAAGCCAGTTAAAAAAAGAAATTGACAAAGGGGTTGGATTAAAAAAAGGATTCTTTCAAAAAATTTTTGGTAAGTGAAATGCAATCTGAAAAATTCACTTCATTAAAAAACAGCATTGCGGTAGTGGGCGTTTCCGCAAATCCAGAAAAATGGGGAAGGAAAATATTTGACGAATTAAAAAAGCAAGGCTTTAAAGTTTTTGCAGTTAACCCAAAATACAAAAAAATAGGAAACAATAACTGCTTTCAAAGCCTGAAATCGTTGCCATTAAAACCGGACATTGTAATAACTGTTGTGCCGCCAAAAGCAACAATGCAAACAGTGAAAGAATGTAGCGAACTTGGAATTAAAAGGGTTTGGATGCAACCCGGCTCGGAGTCAAAAGAAGCAATTGAATACTGCAAAGAAAAAGGGATTGAGGCAATATTCAACGCCTGCTTTGTGATGGATGGCCTAAAAAAGAGTGGTTGAAATGTTTACTTTTGCCTGCAAAAAAATAAAACACGAAGAACTTTTAAGGTGTTCTTTTGAACTTAACAAAACCGAGTTTAATGTTTTAATGTTTCTATTGAAAAATGACGGATTTTACAGTGCAAGAGAAATAGCCAAAAAAATGGGCCTTGAAAGAACCACTGTTCAAAAAGCAATTAAAAAATTGCTGGAAAGAGAACTTATCCGCAGGATTCAAAAAAACCTTCCAAAAGGAGGTTATTCTTTTTTATATAAAGCTAATGGAAAAGAAGAAATAAAGCACAAAATTAAAAGAATTGTCCAGCAATGGACTCAAATGGTGGAAAAAGAGATTGAAAGAATTTAAAAACCAAGTTTGTGTTTTGTTGGATTAAATCCTTTTTTTAACTGTTTGCTGGAAAAAAATTTTTAGGTTTTAAAAAATGTGCCTGGCAACACCTGCAAGAATTACAAAAATCACAGGAAAAACCGCAACAGCGGATTTTGGCGGAATTGAAAGAAGCATTGATATTTCAATGCTTTCCAATTGCCGCAAAGGAGACTATGTGTTAGTGCATGTGGGGTTTGCAATCCAGAAAATCAAAAAAAAGGAAGCAATGGAAAGCCATAGATTGCTCGCAGAACTGACAGGTGGAAAAAAATGAACGAATTGATTAAAAAGATCCATTCTGTTGCAAAAAGCCTTGGTAGAGTGAAATTAATGGAGGTATGCGGTGGCCACACTAACACTGTAATGAAATATGGCTTGAAAGAAATATTGCCAGAAAATGTTAAACTTGTAAGCGGTCCGGGATGCCCAGTGTGTGTTACCTCCCAGAAAGACATTGATGCTGTTGTTGAAATGGCTTTAAATGGCATTAAAATTGCAACTTATGGGGACATGCTGAGAGTGCCAGGCACTAAAAAAAGCCTTGCGGATGCAAGAAGTGAAGGAGCTGACATTCAAGTAGTGTACTCTGTTGACGAAATAAAAGAAAAAGACAGGGTTTTTTTTGGAATTGGATTTGAAACAACAACTCCAATGACTGCAAGGCTTTTGGAAAAAGGGTTTACTGTTTTTTCCGCTCATAAAACCATGCCCAATGCAATGAAATCACTTGCTCAAAAAATGAAAATTGATGGCTTTATTGATCCAGGGCATGTTTCAACAATTACTGGAAGCAAAATGTGGGAAGAAATAAATCTTGGTGTTCCCCAAGTAATTGCTGGCTTTACACCGGAAGCAGTGACAAGAGCTATTTTATTATTGCTTGAAATGATAAAGAGGGGAGAAAAAAGAGTGAAAAACGATTACAGAGAAGTAGTATTGCCTAATGGGAACATTGTTGCAAAAAGATTAATCAATAAAACAATGAAGCCAATTGATGCTGAATGGCGCGGCATGGGAATCATTCCAAATTCAGGCCTAACGCCAAGAAAAGAAGAACTTGATGCCAGAATAAAATATGCAGATTTAATAAAAAACATTAAAAGCATTGAAAACCCTGCCTGCAAATGCAATGAAGTTATCCGTGGCTTAATTGAACCAAAGGAATGCCCTTTGTTTGGAAGAAAATGCACACCTGAAAATCCACAAGGTGCTTGCATGGTAAGCGAAACAGAAGGCGCTTGCGCTATTGCTTTTAAGTATGGTGGAAAAAAATGAATGAAAAAATTTCTTTAAGCGAAGGAAGCGGTGGAAAAGAAATGCAGGAATTAATTAAAAAATTTCGAGAAATTTTTCCCATAAAAAAATGGAAAAATGAAATGGATGATGCTGCTTCACTGCAATTTAATGGCAAGCTTTTGTTCACAACAGATTCATACGTTGTGACACCAGTGTTTTTTGCTGGGGGAAATATTGGAAAAATTGCATTTTGTGGCACAGTAAATGACTTAGCTGTAATGGGTGCAAAGCCATTAGGTATTTCTTTAAGCATTGTTTTAGAAGAAGGCTTTCCTAAAAAAGACCTCTTTAAAATCATTGACACTATTGCGGGGCTTTCAAAAAAAACAGGCATTCCAATTATAACAGGTGACACAAAAGTAATGGAAAAAGGATCAATTGACAAAATAATAATTAATACTTCAGGAATTGGAAAAGCAGAAAAGATTTTGGATGAAAAGATTTCAAATGGAGACAGAATAATTGTTTCAGGCGGCATTGGAGAGCACGCGGCAACGCTTCTTGCAGAAAGATTCAATATGAAGTCCAAACTGAAAACTGACAGCAAGCCATTATGGAATGAAATAAATGCAGTAAAAAAATATATTAAGCAAGCGAAAGACATTACACGCGGTGGCTTGGCCGCAGTGCTCAATGAATTAGCAGAGAAAAACAAAAAACAGTTTTTCATTGAAGAGGAAAAAATTCCAATTAAAAAAGAAGTGCGTTCTCTTGCTGAAATTCTTGGAATTGATTTTTATCCATTTGCTTGTGAGGGCAGGTTTGTTTGCATTTGCAACAAACGCAATTCCAAAAAAGTACTAAAAAAGTTAAAAAAATTCAATCCACTTGCAAGAGAAATAGGCAAGGTTAAAAGAGGAAACGGTGTAATAGTGCAAACAAGGTTTGGCAAGAGAATTCTTTCATGGCCTTCTGGAAAAATTGTTCCCAGAATTTGCTGAATAGAAAGCAATTTGCCCAAAGGAAATTCCACCATCACCACTTGGAACTTTTTCGTTTACTTTGACTCCTTTTTCTAACATAAAAGATGTCATTATTTTATTATAAGCACAACCTCCACTGAAAACAATTGAATCATTGTAATTTGAAGCAATTTCGTGCAGGCCTTTTGCAAGATAAAATTGGACTGTTGCTGCAAGTCTTTTTTTGTCTTTTTTAATGTTTTCAACCAAAAATTCAAACAAAGGAGTGGTCATTAATTCATTGCCTTTTATTACTGGCTCAATTTTTAATGGCTTGGATGAATTTGCCTCCAAAAGCATTGCTGGTCTTCCATCATAAGTTCTTTTATTGCAGAATCCAAGCAAGAAAGAAGCAGCATCAAGTATTCTGCCAGTGCTTGTTGTAATTGGACAATTGAATTTTTGTCTTAATTGGTTTTCCATTATTACAAGCTCGTTTTCATTAAAACCATGCATGAATTTTTTTAATTCTTCAAATGAAAGAAATTTTTGCAGTATTGAAAAAAGCATTTTTCCAGGAAAAATTGCAGCTGAATCGCCTCCAAGCTGGAATTGTGGTTCAAGGTGTCCTATGCGTTTTGTTCCATTGAATACTTCGCCGCCCCACAGTGTTCCATCCAATCCATAACCGAGTCCATCGCAAACAATTGATGCAAAATCATTCAATTGCTGTTCAGCACCAACCGAAAACGCGTGAGCTAAATGATGTTGAACTCGAATGACTTTTGCACCGTGCTTTTCTGCAATTTCTGCAGCGTACTTTGAAGTGCTGTATTCTGGGTGCATGTCAGCCAAAATAACACTGGGTTTTGCTTTAGTGAATGCAAGAAATTTTTCAATTGATTTTTTGTAGTGATTGAATGCTGCAAGGTTTGCCGTGTTTCCCAAAAACTGGGAAAGAATTGCTCTTCCATTTTTGTAAATAGTGAAGGAATTGTTCATTTCAGCTCCCAATGCAAGAATTTGTTCCCTGCCTGCATTGATTGGAATTGATTTTGGCACAAAGCCACGACTTCTTCTCAAAAAAAGGATTTTTTTATTGATTACTTTTACAACTGAGTCATCAATTGAGTTTTCTATTTTTCTATTATGGTTTAAAACAAATTCGGTTAATTGCTGCTCTGCCTTTGTTGTAATTGGTTCTTGTGAGTAATTGGAAGAAGTCATTACAATTGGTTCATTCAAGTAATCAAACAACAAGTAATGAAGTGCAGTGTAGGGAAGCATTACTCCAACAGTGTCAAGTTCAGTTATTCCCTTTAA
>JAFCFP010000052.1 GCA_017608575.1 Candidatus Iainarchaeum sp.
CTTGGAGAATGTGAGCATTCTTGCATCCAAAAGCATTGAGGATTCACGCTTGGCTGCATTCACTGAAAAAAGCACGCGTTATCAGTTGTTCGACAAAAGCAAATACTTGAAGCCAGGGGAAATAATGGAGTCAAGTTTTGCTGAAAAATACGAACAGGTAATGGATTCATTGTTTGATTTTTACACTGAATCACAGCAAAAGGTAATGGATTTAATGCGCTCCAAGTTCCCCCGCAGTCCTGAAATGAGTGAAAAATTCTATGAATCACTGATAAAGGCAAGAGCCTGCGATGTATTGCGGTATGCACTGCCTGCTTCCACACTCACAAACATTGGCATGACTTGCAATGCAAGGGAATGGGAGCACGTCATAGTAAAGCTACTGTCACACCCACTTAGTGAAATGAATTCAATTGCGAGGCAAATGAAAGAAGAATGCAGCAAAATATTTCCCACGTTATTAAAAGCAGCTGAAAAAAACCCTTACATTGAAGAAACTGAAAAAAGAATGCTTTCCTTTGTTGAACACTATGCACTAAAACCACGAAATGAAAAAAGCGTTGAATTAGTGTATTCAGAGCCATTAGCTGAAGAAAAAATTATTGCTTCAATTCTTTACAGGTACTCACAGCACTCTTTTGCTCAGTGCTTGGAGCAAGCAAAAAAAATGCCAGTTGAAGAAAAGGAAAAAATACTCGACACATTCATGGAAGGCCATGGAAATATGCAGCCATTGCGTGAAACAGAACATGCTTATTTTACGTTTGATATCCTGGTTGATTTTGGTGCCTTTCGTGACATTCAAAGGCACAGAATGTGCACTCAAACAACGCAATTGCTTTGCTGTGATCATGGTTTTTCTGTGCCAATTGAATTAAGTGAATGCAATCTTTCCCAGAAATTCCGCGAAAGAATGAGTGAAGCGAAAGAGCTTTTCAATTCAATGCGGAAAGAACTGCCCTTTGCTGCACAGTACTGTGTGCCATTGGCTTTTAAAAAACGCCTGCTTTTGACTTGGAATTTTCGAGAGCTATGGCATTTCATTAAACTGCGCTCTGGAAAAACAGGCCATGAATCTTATAGAAGAATAGCACAGCAGTGCTTTTTGGAAATGAAAAAAAAGCATCCATTGCTTGCAAAATATTTGCATGTAACAATGGATTGAGAAACTAAAACATTAAGTATAAATAATTAAACAACCTATTTTTATTGCGTGTTTTATTTTCTTCAGTGATTGTATGGGGCAAGCGGTTGCAATTGTTTCCGGCAAAGGTGGCGTTGGAAAAACAACAATTGCATTGAATCTGGCTGCAGCACTGCACAAGTTTGGACATGACCCGATTGTAATGGAGGGCAATGTCACCTCTCCAACTGCTGGGCTTTACCTTGGATATATGCCAGCGCGCAGAACAATCAATAATGTTTTGAATGATGGCTTGTCGCTTGATGAAGTAATTTTAACTCATGACTCTGGCGTTCGCTTGGTTACTTGTTCTTTGAGTTTGGCTGAACTTGAACAGGATTACAGTGAGGCTTTTGAGCTTGTTTCTGAATTGAAGAAAAAAACCGATTTGCTTTTAATTGACGCTGGCGCTGGGCTTGATGAAGAAGCGCGCTTTGCCATTAATGCAAGCGATTTTGTTTTGGTTGTAACAAACCCTGAAATGCCTGCAGTGATTGACGCGTTGAGGGCAATCCGTTTGTCGCGTTCTCTTGACAAAAAGGTTTTGGGTGTTGTTGTCAACAAAGTTAATCCGCGTGAAAAACAGCTTTCAATTGATGAAATTGAGGAAATCGTTGAAGCTCCAGTGCTCACAGTAATAAACGATGATAAATCAGTAAGGAATGCCTTTGCTTCCAATTACCCAGTGGTTTTCAGCAATCCCACTTCGAGAGCTGGAATGCAATTGTTTGAATTGGCTTCAATAATTGCTGGACACGAAGATGAATTTGCACAGGCAAGCAGGTCAGCGCTTGGCTGGCTTAAAAGAGTTTTTGGTTTTGCTTTTAAGTAGCATTGTTCTGCTTGCTTAAATGCGCCCAATTGTTCTTTTTGTTTTTTTCTCTTTCTTTTTGTTAAGCAAAAGAATGGCCAGAATAAGAACCACATCCAAAAAGACCAATGCAAGAGTTGTTATCATTTGTAATCCAAAAAATTCACTTTGCATCATTTTTTAAATCTTTTTAAGGCGAATTTTTACTACTTGTTTTGGTCTTTTATTTATTTTTGACTAAAGGTGAATTAATGGCACGCTCTGGAAAATATGTTTTTTTGTTTGAGGAAGGGAAAAAAGAATTAAAAGAATCGCTTGGAGGCAAAGGAGCCAATCTTGCCGAAATGACCAATCTGGGTTTGCCGATTCCACCTGGTTTTACGATTACAACAAAGGCTTGCAATTATTTCCTTGAACATGACAGAAGGCATCCTCCAAAATTAAAGGAACAGGTGGAAAGAGCAATTTCAATTGTTGAAAAAAAAACCGGCAAAAGGTTTGGCGGTTCAAAAAATCCATTGCTTTTTTCAGTGCGCTCTGGCGCACCGGTTTCAATGCCTGGAATGATGGACACTATTTTAAACCTTGGCTTGAATGAGCGCACAATTAAGGCGTTAAGGGAAAAAACAAGGGATGAACGCTTTGTTTTGGATCTTTACCGCAGGCTAATCCAAATGTTTGGAGAAATAGTGAGTGGGATTTCTCCTGAAAAATTTGAAAAAATACTTGCTGACATAAAGGAAAAGCATTCCATTAAATTTGACACAGACCTCAAAGCAAAGCATTTAAGGGAGATAATAAAAAAATTCCTCGCACTTTACAAAAGGGAAACCGGCAACGAGTTTCCCGACAACCCAAAAAAACAGCTCTTTATGGCAATTGATGCTGTTTTCAATTCATGGAATAACAAGCGTGCAATAACTTATAGAAGGATTCATGGCATTCCTGATTCCATTGGAACCGCTGTAAACATTCAATCAATGGCTTTTGGAAACATGGATAAGAACTCTGGAACCGGTGTTGGTTTTACGCGCAATCCTTCAACCGGAAAAAAGGAAATGTTCGGGGAATTCTTGTTAAAAGCCCAGGGAGAAGACATTGTAGGCGGCATTCGCACTCCACAGCCAATTGAAAAACTCAAAAAAGCAATCCCAAAAGCCTATTTAAAACTTGAAAAAATCGCCAACAAACTGGAAAAGCATTACCGTGACATGCAGGACTTTGAGTTTACAATTGAAAGCGGCAATTTATGGATTCTGCAAACTCGCACAGGAAAAAGAACCGCTGAAGCAGCAGTAAAAATTGCAGTTGACATGGTTTCCGAAGGGCTTATAAGTAAGAAAGAGGCAATAATGCGCATTCAGCCAGAGCACTTGGATAAACTATTGCACAGGAGAATTAACCCAAACGAAAAACTGAAAATAATTGCACAGGGCTTGCCCGCTTCCCCTGGCGCAGCCAGTGGTCAAATTATGTTAAATGCAGATGAAGCTGAATTGGAAGCAAGAGCTGGAAAAAAAGTAATTCTTGTGAGGCCTGAGACAACACCAGAGGATATTCATGGTGTTATTGCATCACAAGGCGTTTTAACCTCTCGCGGGGGAATGACTTCCCATGCAGCTGTTGTGGCGAGAGGCATGGGAAAACCGTGTGTTTCGGGCTGTGAAAAAATAGTGATTGACCTGAAAAAGAAAAGGATTAAAGTAAACAGCCTTGTGTTAAAGGAAGGTGACATTATTTCAATTGACGGTTCAACCGGCAATGTGATTCTTGGGGAAGCAAAACTGCTCGAACCCGAAATGAGCCAAAGCGCAAAAACACTGCTCAAATGGGCTGATTCTTTCAGGAGACTTGGCATAAGAGCGAATGCTGATGTGCCAAAAGATGCAAGAAAGGCGCGCGAACTCGGGGCTGAAGGAATTGGGCTTTGCAGGACAGAGCACATGTTTATGGCAAAGGAAAGGGTTCCAATTGTTCAGGGAATGATTCTTGCAGTGAACTACAGTGAAAGAAAAAAAGCGCTCAGGAACCTGCTTCCAATGCAACGCAATGACTTTTATGGATTGTTTAAGGAAATGAACGGATTGCCTGTTGTGATAAGGCTACTTGATCCTCCATTGCATGAATTTTTGCCTGACAGTGAGGCCTTGCTTAAAAGCATTCACTTGCTTGAAAAAGGCAAGAAAAAACCAAGAGAGCTTGAAGAGAAAAGGATTCTTTACAAAAAAGCAAAAGAGTTAAGTGAAAGGAATCCAATGCTTGGATTCAGGGGCTGCAGGCTTGGCATAATTTATCCGGAAATATATGAAATGCAGGTGAGGGCAATATTTGAGGCAGCATTTCAAGCTGAAAAGGAAGGCATAAAGGTCAAGCCAAGAATAATGATTCCATTGGTTGGAAGTGGAAGCGAGTTAAGGTTATTGAAAAACCTTGTGTTGAAAACAGCCAACAAGGTAATGGAAAAAAACGGAAAAAGAATTGAATTCAAAATAGGAACAATGATTGAACTGCCAAGGGCTTGTATGGTGGCAGGAGAGATTGCAATGCATGCTGATTTCTTTTCATTTGGCACAAACGATTTAACCCAGACAACCTTTGGTTTTTCAAGGGATGATGCAGAGGGGCGTTTTTTGAAACAATATATTGAAAAAGGCATTCTCAAAACCAATCCCTTTATTGAACTTGACAGAAAAGGCGTTGGAAAGCTTGTGAAAATAGGGGTTAAAAATGGAAAAAAAGCCAATCCATTGCTTTCTGTTGGATTGTGCGGAGAACACGGCGGCAACCCCAATTCAATTGAATTCTGTCACGAAATTGGCCTTGATTATGTGAGCTGTTCGCCTTTCAGGGTGCCTATTGCAAGGCTTGCAGCTGCTCAAGCTGCAATAACCAACAACCAAAAAAAGAAGTAGAACTGCCATGTATTCAAAATTTCGCTTTAATGGCTTTAGCAATGAAACCCTTTCATCCATCGCTAACTCGGCAAAGAAGGCCCTTAAGGATTTTGAGTTTTCCAGTTTTTTGGTTGGGTGCACTTTTCCAAATTCAATAAGCGATGATGGAAAGCAGTTGTTGAGAAAGGAATTCCAGCCATTGCTTGTAAAAAAACTTGAAAAGGAATTGAATGCAATGGCTGACTTTGAAAACCCAGATATTGAATTAATTGTTAATTTTGACCAGGATGTTTTGTTCATTCAGGTAAAGCCCTTTTTTATTGGTGGAAGATACAAAAAGTTCTCTCGCAAAATAACACAGACAAGGCATTATTGTTTTGAATGCAAAGGGCGTGGCTGCAAAAAATGCAATTACTCCGGCATAATAACGCCTGAATCGGTCCAGTCACTTATTGAAAAGCACGCCCTTCCATTGTTTGAATGCCGCGAAGCAAAATTCCATGGCGCTGGCCGCGAAGACAAGGATGTAAGAATGCTTGGTTCTGGGCGAAGGTTCGTGCTTGAATTGGTTGAGCCAAAAAAACGCTCTGTTGACCTAAAGGCATTGGAGGAAGAAATCAATTCAGTTGAGGGCAAAAAGATTGAAGTTAGTGGATTGCGAAAGTGTTCGAAGAAAGAAATTCCATTACTCAAAGCAGGAAAAAACAACAAGGTATATGAAGTCGTTGTTTTGTGCGAAAAAGAAATTGATGTTGAAAAGGCATTGCGGTTGCAGGAATTAACGTTGATTGTCAAACAGCGCACTCCTTTAAGGGTTGTCTCGAGGCGTTCGGACAAAGTGCGCGAGAGAAAGGCAAAAATTTTATCAGTGGAAATTCTTTCCCAAAAAAAAGCAATGTTTAGGATTGAAGCAGAGGCAGGCCTTTATGTAAAGGAATTCGTTTCAGGTGACAATGACAGAACCAATCCATGCCTTTCAGTGTTATTGGAGAATAAATGCAATTGCACTGAATTGGATGTAATTGAAATAAAGGAATCTTGATTGCTTAAATGTTTCTTTTAACAGCGAATTCTGCGAAAGCTCTTAATTCTTTTTTGCCCTCGTTTTCCGGCAAAAGTTTTTCAAGCTTTTTCCAGCTTGCTTCAACAATGCTTGAAGCCTTTTTTTTGGCATAATCAATTGCGTCTGTTTCTTTGATTAGGGAAATGGCTCTTTTAATCTCTTTTTCTTTTTTTGAATGGGAGTTGAGTATTGTTTTTAGTTCAATTGCTTTTTTTCTGTCAAGCTTTTTCAGGGCGCGTAATACAAGCAGTGTGCGCTTTCCTTCGCTTATGTCCTCGCCTATTTCTTTGCCCCACTGCTTGCTTTTGGGTGCAATGTTCAAAATGTCATCCTGTATTTGAAAGCCAACTCCGAGTGATTCCCCGAATTTGCCGAGTGCGTTTATTTGTTCTTTTTTGGCATTGCCAAGCAAGCCGCCGAGTTTTGCCGAAAGCCTTGCGAGAACGCCTGTTTTGTAAACGCACATTTGAAGGTATGCTTTTTCGCTTGTAGTGCCTTTTCCTTTGTGCCAGTGAATGTCCATTGCCTGTCCAATGCTGACGCGCAGCATTTCTTCAGCGTAAAGGTCGTAAATAGCGTTTCTTTTTTTGTCACTTAGGTTATAAAGGTTTCTGTAAAGCAGTACAAGTGGCACAAAGTAAAGGGAATTTCCATTGTTTATTGCGGTGTCAACACCAAAAAGCAGGTGCATTGGCTTTTTGCTGCGGCGCAGTTCAGCAGAATCCTCAACATCGTCAACAATTATTGTGCCATTGTGAATCAATTCGGGCAATGGCGAGAAAGGTATTGCTGTCTGCTCTTTTCCACCTACTGCCTTGCAGCTTGAAATCATTAATGCTGGTCTCCATCGCTTTCCACCACGGTCAAGGAATTCCCACACTGGCTTGTTCAATTCGCTGTTGATTGTTTTGGTGTCATATTGAAAGTCGGCTTCTCCAAGCATAAGCGAAAGCCATTTCTTGGTTGCCTTTCTTGGCAGTATTTTTTCAATCTCTTTGTCCACCAATTTCTTTCTCTTTTCCAATAATTGCATTATATTCATTAGAATCAGCAATATTGCACAAGAAAAAGAATAAAAAAAGAAATTGTTATGTATAAAACAATTGAAATTGTTTTATTACTTGCTTTCCTAAATCTTGTATGGGTTTTCTTTCTCGGTTTTTTTCAAGGAAAAAAAAGGCTGAAGAGATTGAAATTGCGCTAGATGAAATAGCCAGCCTTGTGGAAAAAGAAAGCAGTGAAAAAATAAAAGAGCTTGAATTGGATATACACTCACGGCTTTCGGAAATAAAGCATTTGCTCAGCGAAGCAAAAGCCATGCTGTCTGAGCTAGAAAGCGAAAAAGTGCAGGCAAAAAACAAGCGCTTGGGAAAAATAGTGGAAACAAGCAGGGCAACAACCATAAAGAAAATGCATTCCCTGTTGGTGAAGCTTGAACCACCTGTCACTGCCTCTCTTGAAGAGGACGTAAATTATTGCCTTAATGCTGAATCACTCC